>NZ_LSSO01000114.1:0-2122 GCF_001645205.1 Brevibacillus sp. SKDU10
ACTTTGATTATCACCAATATCAACAAAAATCTGATCAAAAATCGCAACCTCGGTAGATTGGTCCGCTCTGCTATGATATCCACACATCGTGGCCAATGCTACAATGCCGATGGTTTTGAGTACAATTGTTTTACCACCAGCATTGGGACCTGTGATTACTAAGCTTCTAAAATTTTTCCCAATCTCAAAGTTTAAAGGGACGGTATCACCAGGTAGTAGAGGATGGGTGCATTCCACTAATTTTAAATAACCATGCTGATTAAGCCTAGGTGCTATTCCATTAATGTTTTTACTATATTTTCCTTTTGCAAAAATCATGTCATATTGACTAATTGCATCAATATTTATCTTGATAGCATGTATTTCTTCGACAATCATCCCAGATAGAGTTGCAAGAATTTGATACTCTTCGATTGCTTCATCCGATCTGAGTGTGGCTAGTTCCATGCTTAACTTAGTGATCGCGGCAGGCTCAATAAATACAGTCGAGCCTTTGGAGGATACCTCCACAATGGTGCCAGCAACGTGATTTTTATAGGAAGCCTTGATAGGAATCGTATATCTGTCATCTTTTTTACTGATGAAAAAATCTTGGATATACTCTTTATTTGCACTGCTTTTAAGAAATTTCGTTAGTCTTTCTTCTATTTTTTCCTCTGTAGCCTTCAAGTGACTCCTGATCCGCTTTAACTCCTTGCTAGCCTGCGAATCTACGTGAGCACCTTTAATCGAAAAATGAATTGTTTCTTCAATAGCAGAGAACGCTGTTATTGAATGTGCATACGAACAAAGCAGTGGAGCAAAAAACTCTTTGTCTTGCATAAACGTTTTTATTTTTCTGCATCCACGCAAAAAGTCTGCAAAACCAACAAGTTCAGAAGGCTCAAGAATGATTCCCTTTTCCAATTTATCAATCATATGTGCAATGTTAGAAGTACCTAGCAAGGGGACATGGCTGTCAGTATCTAATATTTTCCTAGCCTCAGTTGTTTCAGCAAGGCGATGTTTAACCACATTTAGTTGGGTGCTTGGTTGTTGCTTCTCTAGCATTTCCTTACCTAAATCACTAACACAATATGATTTCACGAGTTCTTTTAACTCATTGAACTGTAATTTTTCAAATGTATTTTGATTCATTTCTATTCTCCTCACAATGATATGGAATCGTTATGAAGATACCTATTCTTAGATTTCAATGAGGGAAAACGTAAAAAAGCCGCGGAGACACCGCAGCTTTGCATACATTGATAGGGGCACTGTAAACCCATCATCCATTATCACTTGAACTCACTGACAATAGAGAAGGAATTACACGCTTTTCTACAAGTATGGGTAGGTATCTTCATAGGTATACATAAATAAATCAATGAGAAAATAAGGGTACCCAAAATAAGGAATACGCCTATATCAATGATTTATTTACATGAAATTTTCCTATTTAGAAGATACGACCAGACTCAAAAAAAGCACCTCTCTTTATTTTTTCACTCATTGAAATCTAAATAATGAGTTATTATATATTATTTCTTTGAAACAGTAAATGATGTAAACTAACATATTTGGATTTGATCAGGAAAAAAGCTCCTTCGCCAGTCTGTTACTGGTTAATTTTTACATGTAATTATATGTAACTATTTTACATTATTAAGAATAAATAGGATTCTTGTTTTTTAATCTACTATATTGCAAAACGTTAATTAGATAAGCCTGTTTGATTATTGTAAGGAAAACCCTATCATTTACAAATCAAGAAAATGGGGGAGAGAATCGAATCAGAATTAGGTTATAAGCTTTAAAAACATAGATAGATATAATGAGGACTTTGATTGTTTTATGCTCTAAAGTAGCAAATCACTCTTTTACTAGTTATAAATTTGTAGTTTTAACATGCATAATTAACCTTCGTTATTTCGTATTTTAAGATTTTTATTTATTAACTTTTCTGTTATTTTAGGTGTTTTTTATTACTTTTACTTGATAAAATGGTAATAAAGAACAGAATGAAAAGACAGAATATTGATAATTTCACTTTAAAAAATAATGATACAATTGTAAAAACACAACTTATTAACAAATACTTACACTAAATTCAATTAGGAGGAAAAATTGGGATGATCAACCA
>NZ_LSSO01000115.1:0-848 GCF_001645205.1 Brevibacillus sp. SKDU10
ACGTTCCATAGCCATTCGTTCTGTAAGATTGGGTTTGAGCCCCTTGTTTTGGAGCAGCAGTTCCGCAAGCAGTAACCGCTGTTAACAGTAGAAGACATGAAGCTGTATACAGGATTTTTTTCATGTTTATTGGCCACCTCCATTAGGTAGTGTTAGCAGAAGGCGACCGAATTACTTAGGAAGTGCACTCCAAGGAAAGAGCAGGAAAGGCCAGTCCAGGTACATCCCAAAGGGCTTTATCAACAGAAGTTAGATTTTTGGATGAAATTAGTCTAGGACACGAAATTGGGAGTAGCAAGGCGGTTTGCAGAACTGGCTTACCATAACAAAACAGAGTAGCTTGTGGACAAAAAAGCTGGTCTTTCTGCAATGGGTGGTAACCATCAGGATGCTCTAATGTAGGGATAAACAACACTTCAGGCTGGTTCAGTAACCAAGGTCGAAAGCTTACTCGTTTATTTGTTTGGGCTACTAAACCAAGTGCTATCTCCTGTTCTGGTAAGTCAGGGAGCGGATAGGGGTTTTGTTCGCCAAGATAAAACCTAAAAAGAGGACTGCCCCTTCGATCAAAACGATGGCTGCCTATACCTGACCGGCGCTTTGGATCATACCATGCTTTTAATCTGGGAGAAGGAGATTTTTTCTGCTGATACGCTATTTGAAAATCCTGTGATAAAAAACAAGGGAGTAACAAATCCTGTAAGGCGTTAGGACTTAACAAGCAAATCGTTTGCTTTGTTGGGGTGAAAAATGAAATCGGCAAAGGATTAAAGCTAGCAAACCAGAGCGCTTCTGTTTGCATATATTCCCAAGCGGCCTTGTCGGGCAGCCTACGGAATTCGTAGGAA
>NZ_LSSO01000116.1:0-613 GCF_001645205.1 Brevibacillus sp. SKDU10
CAAAATGATTAATCGCTGCCAGATTATCACGCGCATAGGTGAAATTAGTCAAGCAAGCTACTGCAACAAGTGCAAATACCGCGTTCCATTTCACTTTCCCGTAAAACTTAACCAGTAGAGCAATGGCAATAATCGCTCCAATCGCGCCTATTACATATTTGACCATGATACGATCATCTAATGTGGTCAATGCTTTGTCTAACAGCAAAAAACCAATGGTAAAAATAATCACCTGACGCCGTTCCTTTTTATGAATGAGGAAGTACGTCCCAATAAGCAGTGGCACAAAGATCACGAGTGCAATCCATGACAGATCAATAAAAGCGACCTTGACCACCAAGTTATAAGCGATAAACAGGGCAAAGGCATAAACTGCCCAGTATAAGGTTTGCAGCCTAAACAGCTGTCGCATACAATTCACCTTTTTCTCGTTTAAGATCTGGAGCCAATTTTGCGGTTGGCGTACCGGAAGTCAAGAGTGGCTAGCGCCGCTACCATTCCGCCTAAGAGCCAGAAGAAGGTAGACATAAACGGCACTTCAAAAATGTTTTCCACAAAATTATGGAAGAACACTGCCAGAAAACCGCAGAATAATCCTAAGCCAGTATAGAAA
>NZ_LSSO01000117.1:0-1175 GCF_001645205.1 Brevibacillus sp. SKDU10
CTTAGAAAAGAGAGCAATGAATAAGTCGATTCCTTCACATAAAAGGATTTGGCTTTTCTCTTTTTTGCGATTTTACGCCTCAAGGGATTGTGTTAACTGATTACCGAATCACGAATTCATATAGAGAAAGACCTCAGGAGATGCGGGCACCTCGCGAGGTCTTCTTTCATGTTTATTTACGGTCTCGAATCTCTTTTTGAATCTGTTTATATGCTTTTTTGGAGCCTCTTTCCAAATCTCTCTGTAATTTGCGAGATTGATAACTAGTAAATAACGTATTTACATCATACCCCTTTGGATATAACTCGATTGCAGTCAGCTCCAGGCTAACCCGTTTGTAATTGACTTCGATGAACTCTCCTTTAAACAACACAGTAAGATTATTGGCATTATCCTTTTTCTTGTACACGATCCCGAAATCATCATATTCCCATAATTTAACTTTGTCCCCAACCTCATATTCATACGTGTCTGCTTGTTGGCTCCCTCTCTCTATTGCTTTCCGCTTTTTATTTTCGCGTATGGGGTTCAAATTATATTCTTTATTTCTCATATAATCTGCCGCGCGTTGCAGAACAGTATCATGCAAATTCATTTTTTTCGAGATCCATAAGGCATTACTTTCCCCGGACTGTCCAATTACTAGTTTATACATAGGAGATAATGTCTCATTATTAAATTGCATAGCAGCATTCATGAAATCAGGATGGATCTCGGAATAACGTTTTATTTCTCCGTAATGGGTAGTTGAGACAGTAATGCACCCCATGTGATAAAACTCTTCTAAAATAGCTATCGCAAGTGCAGAGCCTTCAGTCGGTTCCGTGCCGCTACCGATTTCATCAAACAGTAAAAGCGTATTATTCGTAGCAGCTCGCATGATTTCGGAAATGTTTTTGACATGGGAGGAAAACGTACTCAAAGCGTTTTCCATACTTTGATTATCACCAATATCAACAAAAATCTGATCAAAAATCGCAACCTCGGTAGATTGGTCCGCTCTGCTATGATATCCACACATCGTGGCCAATGCTACAATGCCGATGGTTTTGAGTACAATTGTTTTACCACCAGCATTGGGACCTGTGATTACTAAGCTTCTAAAATTTTTCCCAATCTCAAAGTTTAAAGGGACGGTATCACCAGGTAGTAGAGGATGGGTGCATTCCACTAAT
>NZ_LSSO01000118.1:0-2105 GCF_001645205.1 Brevibacillus sp. SKDU10
TTGTATACTGTGGGACTATTTCCGATTTTAATCTATCCAAATCAGGTGTTGCCCGATGGGAGTGGGAAGTTCTACGTAACTGATACGGGGAATAATCGGATAGTTGTCTATAAAGATTCCGTTTTGAGTGCTGTGCTAGATGGTTTTATCGGAAATTCTCGTGGTGACAAAAAACAGTATGCGGGTCCTTTCGATGTGGAAATTGACAAAAGCGGCAATATTTTTGTGGCTGATTCATTTAATCATAGGATTCTAAAGTATAATTCCAGTGGAGTGCTGGTTGGAAAATGGGGCAATAATTTCGGAAATGGCGGACCCAATGCTTTTGGCAGTTTGCCTGGTCAATTTATCGTTCCGCGTCAGATTGCTGTAGATGCTTACGGATTTGTTTATGTTGCTGACTCTGTGAATCATCGCATTCAGAAATTTACCAATACAGGTGTTTTTGTAGCTACCTATGGTTCGATGGGCTATCTCAGCGGTTTTTTTCAATTTCCAGCAGGAGTAGCAGTTGATCGTAAAGGAAACATCTTTGTTGCTGATACACTTAATCATCGCATTCAAAAATTTAATCCATTTTTCATTTACATGACAGAATGGGGCCAAAAAGGAACAAAAGACGGCCAGTTTAACCAGCCAATGCAATTGGCCATTGATTCAAAAGACAACATATATGTGGTGGATCGGAATAATCATCGTATTCAGAAGTTTGATAATAGCGGGCGTTTTCTAGCTAAATGGGGAACAAATGGTGGCGCAGGTGCAACAGACCCATTGGGAAATTGGAAGGAAGGAAAAGGGGATTTGTTTCTCCCAATCGGTATTGCCATAGATAAACAGGATCGTGTTTATGTCACGGATACCTCGAACAATCGAATGGAAATGTACGATCAAGAGGGAAAATTTCTTGAGGAGTGGGGGCATTTTAGTGGAGCAGACGGACATTTTTTCTCTCCGCAGGGATTAGGGATTGATTCGTCAGGAGCACTGTGGATTGCGGATGGGCTGCTGCAACGGATTCAAAAATTCGTCCATCGGAGTAAAAAATAAGGGTGCATGTTGGTTTTTCGAGTGAATATACTCCAAATAGCTGATAGAGAGGAGAAATAGTTGCTATGAGTCGTATTAATTCGCAGAAGCTACAAGGAAAAGTAGTGATCGTAACAGGGGGAGCCAATGGTATAGGCAAAGAGACTGTGAAGCTGTTTTTAGCGGAAGGCGCAAAGGTGGTCATCGCTGATTATAATCAAAGCGCGGGAATCACTTTATTGGAGGAGTGCCAGCAGGCTGGTTTTGAGCATGTTAGGTATGTACAGGTAGATGTCTCCAACATGGAGAGTGTCGAGAAGCTGGTCCAAAGCGTAATCGAAGCATTTTCCACAGTGGACATTCTGATTAACAATGCGGGGATTACGCAGGATGCAATGGTAGCAAAAATGACGGTAGAGCAATGGCAACGGGTTATTGATGTTAACCTGAATGGGGTTTTCTACTGCACAAAAGCAGTCATTCCGCATCTGATCGAGAAAGGCTCGGGTAAAATTATTAATACATCATCTATTGTCGGCTGTGCTGGCAATATTGGCCAAACCAACTATGCTGCATCTAAAGCAGGAGTAATTGGCATGACTAAAACTTGGGCTAAGGAACTAGGCAGAAAGGGAATAACGGTCAATGCGGTTGCTCCTGGCTTTATTGAAACGTCAATGGCTCTAAAGGTACCTGAGAAGGTACTGTCAAATTTGGTTGCCCAAATCCCTCTACATCGTCTAGGAAAGCCATCTGATATTGCAAAAGCATACCTATTTTTAGCCTCAGAGGATGCAGATTATGTAAACGGTACTGTCTTAGAGGTGAATGGCGGACTGGCTATTTGAACAAGTAACGATAAAGCGCGCTGATCTCATAAAGAGATGGCGCGCTTTATTAACAAAAATTAATAATTTATTTATTAGATAAAAAAACACTGGAGGAAAAATTTTATTTATAAAATATAAGGAAGTATTTATTTGTAATATATTCTTAAAATTCAATAATGGCCTATTTTTTCATAATAATAAAAGAATTACCTTTTTGAAAAAAAGTGAATATAGTAAATTTTAGCT
>NZ_LSSO01000119.1:0-807 GCF_001645205.1 Brevibacillus sp. SKDU10
CAGAAGTAGTCAGGCTATTTATGGATATGAGCAATGCGGATCGTACAAGGGTAGGTTTTGTTGCCTATAATCACAAAATTGTCAAAACAAAGGCTTTAACAGCAATCTCCGTGAAAGATAAAAAGAATGAGATCAAAAAAGCCTTGTCCTCTTTGCCGCGCTCAGGTTATACAGACCTCGGACTTGGTCTCTTAACAGGTACAGAGCTCTTGGCCAAACGTACGGAGAGTGGAAATCGCCCGTTCTTACTTTTGCTCTCAGATGGGGGCACAGATTTCGGCCCTATGTCCAAAGGAAGAAGTGTAGCAGATTCAAAGCGAGATGTTGAAAAAGCTATTCAACTAGCAAAAGCAACAGGTTTCCCCATTTATACAATTGGGCTCAACCAGGACGGATCGGTTAATCAAGCAGAATTGAAGCGAATTGCGGCTGAAACAGGCGGTACTTCATTCATTACCGATAGCGCCGAGGATTTACCTGAAATTTTTAATAAAATTTTTGCAAAACAAATTCAATCCACATTGATCTCTGTTGCTGCCGTTACTGCGACTGGGGCCCTTCAGGATGTAAACCTGTCCATTCCGAACGGAAGCATAAACGAGGCCAACATTATTCTGTTATCTGAGCACCCCGTCAAAGAAGCACAATTATTCTCTCAAGCAAAAAATATCCAATTTACAGAATCAAATAAATACTCCCTCTTAAAAGTGGCGCAACCGCCAAAAGAGAACGTAAATTTAAAATTCCGCGGTACACCCGGTACCCTAGTAAAAATTAATCTATTAGGCACCTATAATCTCGATATAC
>NZ_LSSO01000120.1:0-725 GCF_001645205.1 Brevibacillus sp. SKDU10
ATGTGTGTCGTGGCTGTTTGCCCTAGTTCTCGCTCTGTTTCTGACACCTGAATCACCTCTCAATTTTTATTATAATTAATTTTCAGATTTTTTCAATATTTTTATCTTTTAAAAAGAAAAAGGACAGAGTGCAGATTATTCTGACTCACTCTATCCCTTTCCTGCCCGAATTAGTTTATAGGTTTGACCTTATCTAGATCAACTATTTTTTCTTTGATTAAAGCAGCTATTGCCTTATATTGAGCATCTCCATTCTTTACAAAGGAGACTTTGTAGCATATGTCATTTTCTAACCAAAAATAAGAGGTGATATCCGGTTCACTTGAAGAGCTCATTTCCTCATCAATTTTATATGGCTCCGTTTTTAGTACTTCCCTGCCTTCTATGATTACCGGTGTAACTTTAACAACAAATTTCTTGCCATCTATCCGCTCGAAAGGAGCATGGCCGCTCTTTTTCATATCTGTATACATTTTTTTGTCCTTGATTTGTTTGTAAGAAAACCCTGAAATTCCGTCTGTTTTTTGTTTATTCATACTTCCAAATTTTATGCCAAGTACTCTATACTCTTCTTCTGCCTTATTCTCTGGATAGCTGAAGTTTATTTTTTTCGTAACATATGCCTCTTTTGCTACCCACTCGTTTGATAGTGTCATTGGAAATTTAGGAGTGAATTCAAGCAGTTTTTTAGCCTCTAGTAAGTCATCCTTGTCATAAATAGATAT
>NZ_LSSO01000121.1:0-864 GCF_001645205.1 Brevibacillus sp. SKDU10
TTTATCGAGCAGGAGACTATTACGATTATTCAAGCTAACATTTCTCCCAAACTAGCAGGATATCTTACAAATTATGATAAAATAGGATATGACCAAAATTTATAGATAAACTTCACAGTGGGAGAAAAAGATGAAAGAAGCTATACAATATGAAATCAAAAAATTGGAACAAGAACACAATATCAGAATTTTATTTGCCGTAGAATCAGGAAGCCGGGCATGGGGATTCCCATCACAAGATAGTGATTATGACGTGCGCTTTGTTTATATCAGACGTCCTGAATGGTATCTTTCAATCGATGAAAAACGGGATGTAATTGAAGTACCCATTACTAATTTGCTAGACATTAATGGATGGGATATTAAAAAGGCGCTCAAGCTGTTTAGAAAGTCAAATCCTTCCTTGATGGAATGGCTGAGTTCGGAAATCGTTTACCACGATGCTTATGGATTTAAGGATGAGATGATAAAGCTGAGGGAGCGTGTTTTTTCTCCAAAAATTTCTATTCATCACTATCTTGGCATGGCGAAGGGGAATTATAGAGATTACCTCAAGGGAGAACAGGTAAAAATAAAAAAATACTTCTATGTTCTTCGGCCTTTGCTAGCTTGCATGTGGATTGAGAGATACAATGTGAATCCACCCATACTGTTTCAAGAATTGGTCAAAAAATTAGTAGCTGATGCAGAGGTAAAAAGCGCAATTGAGAAGCTTCTTCAAAGCAAAATGGCTGGAAAAGAAATTGCTCTTGAAAAGCGTATTGATGTGTTAAATGACTTTATTGAAGAGGGGTTTGCACATCTTACCGACATTTCGCCTACGTATAGTCGTGAAATGAACGATCCAACTGCCCAGCTTGATGA
>NZ_LSSO01000122.1:0-582 GCF_001645205.1 Brevibacillus sp. SKDU10
AGCTACCTGTGAGAAATCTGGATACGAATGGAGAATCTGTGCTGCATCGTTTTGCAGCTGGTGAATTTTTTTAGATAAACGACTTGCTTGCTTCTGCCGAGCCAGCTCTTTTGCCCACTCCTCAAATGTAGTGGAGATTCCCTCAAACAGGTCTGCTTCCTTTTGCTTGATGGGCCCAACTGATTTTGCTAGCTTGTAGTACACAAAGTCCGGCCCTTCTTCATAGTGCCGACCCATTCCCTGGCTTTTGTGCATGAAACGTGATTCTTCTCCCAACTGCTTGTAAGAAGCTCCGTATCGTTGATCGTAATCACCTATTGGAATTCGAACCGTATAATCCTTAGCATTTGCTGGTACATATAGCTTTTTCACCTGCCAGGGTGATAATCCTGCTTTTATTTGTTCAGGAAATACAGATGGGTTGGCGGCATCTTCAAACGCTCTCACTGTAATCACATTCATCGCCCGATGATGACCGTGAGTAGACTCTTCATTGAGAAAAGCAGGGATCACGATGTCTGGACGCACTTGGCGGATATGGCGAATCAAGCGTTCATAGGTGTGTTGTTCACCCCATTTTTT
>NZ_LSSO01000123.1:0-1156 GCF_001645205.1 Brevibacillus sp. SKDU10
GAATATTACGTTAATTTTGAAACTTTACCTATCTCCTATGATCTTCTGAATATCTGAATACTTGCGCTTTAGATGCGGAAATAACGTTCAAACTAATTTTCTGCTCAACAGAATCCTGCCCAATACGAAATAAAAGGTTCGTTCTCTTTCTTCAATTTAATCAGTGTCTTTTAATCCCCAAATGCAAATATTATTTCCGCCTCACAAGCTAGTTCTCCATCAACTGTAGCAATACCTTTGCCTTTCCCAATAGCACCTTTTAATCGAGTAATCTCAACCTCTAGACGAATCTGGTCACCAGGTTTTACTTGATGTTTAAAACGACAATGATCTATACCGGCTAAAAGTCCTAACCTCCCTTTACTTTCCTCCTTAGTCAGCATCACAATGCCTCCTACCTGAGCTAATGCCTCTATAATTAACACACCTGGCATAATCGGATCATTCGGAAAATGTCCTGTAAAAAATTCCTCATTAGCTCTAACATTTTTTATACCAACTGCTCTCCTCCCTTTTTCTAACTCCAATATCCTATCCACGAAAAGAAATGGATAACGATGTCTAATAACATCCATAATCTGTTGAGTATCTATCATCATTATTCCCCCTGAATAATTACCGATTATCCCAATTTTATCACTTCATACTAATAGTTGGTACTATAAAATGATAACTTTCACTTAATCTCGTCAGTGATTTTAGACCGTTCCATATTAATTTTTGATTACTGTATAAGAAATCTGCCCTATCACAAAATGGAAATGAAAGTTTGTTCAGCACTTATTCGTGAAAATTCTTAAAATACCCAATGGTAGTAGGGATGGTTTTTCATTCGGTGGAAAAGTTATTTATAAAGATTTCCCTTGAATCCTGTTTCTTAATTAGCATTCAGCAAATCAAATTAACCATATGGCATTATAGCCAACACGGGGCATGAAGCCAGTTTGACCTGTTTCAACAATTTGAACGTAATCGAAAGTTTGTAATCCTCCCCTCGGACCTTCTTCTTGAAATGGACTTGGAATGTTCCAACGTATTCCTAATACGGCTGTTCCTTTTGGGATGTCGGTTTTAATAGATTCTGACCTAGGTTCCTGTAAGATAAGCCAATCGTTCGTGGTCAAATGGAATCGTTTGCTATTCGTTTGTTGGACAC
>NZ_LSSO01000124.1:0-56502 GCF_001645205.1 Brevibacillus sp. SKDU10
GTTTTTGCACCATGTATTTTCTTCCCACCCTGTCACCCGTGCCAACAAAACTGGATCACCCTCTGTTGAATTCCCTCAAATAAAAATGACAACCCCGACAACAGAAATATCAATAATTACCCCAGAATCACCGCCATAACCAACAGTTGACAATAGCCCGTCTGTAGCTGGAGATTGGCAATAACGTGAACAGTTGTCTACATTATTTGTTTCAAAGACCTGTCGGGCCAATTTCTGTACCAAATAAGCTTCCTCATTGGTTGTTTTTGATGAGCTAACGAAACCGAAAGCGTCTCCTCCATACTTTTGCTTCATCTCTTTCCACTTAGACGCAATCAATGTAAGCGCTTCCTTCCAGGTAGCTGGAACAAACTCATCTCCCCGTCGAATTAATGGTGTTGACAGCCGTTCATTGCTGTTGACGAAATCCCAACCGAACTTGCCTTTAATACAGGTCGAAATGCTATTGACTGGTGCTTCCTCAGATGGCTCAATTTTTAAAATTTGGCGTCCTTTCGTCCAAACCTCAAAGCTACAGCCTACACCGCAAAATGTACAAACCGTTTTCGTTTTTTTAGTTCGAGCTTCACGCATGGCTGCTTCTGCTTCAGAGATGGCCAATATTCCACTGTAACCAGGCTCTACTTCCTTGACCAAATCAATCATGGGATCAAGCAATTCCTTTCCCATCTTTGTCATGAACCCAGCTTCACCTAGCATAGTTTTTTCCATTAAAGCATTACATGGACATACAGTGACGCAATGTCCACAGGAGACACAGGAGGATTCATTGATGGGTTTATCCTGATCCCAGATAACGCGCGGCATTTCTCGTTCCCAATCAATGGTTAGTGTCTCGTTGACTTGTAAATCCTGACATGCTTCTACACACCGCCCGCACAGGATACATTGATTCGGGTCATATCGGTAGAAAGGATGAGACATATCTACCTCATAGCCCTTCTCTCTAAACGGTCGCTCCTGATGCTCCACTTCCATCAGCTCTACAGTATTATGTACACGACAATTGCCATTATTATTATCACACACCGTACAGTACAGCATATGGTTTTCGAGCACACGATCCATCGCTTGTTTTTGCGCTTCCTTTGCCCGTGAAGATGAAGTCTGGATACTCATTCCTTCCTCCACAACAGTAGAGCAAGCTCGCATCAGTTGACCGTTAATTTCGCAGGTACAAGTATCGCATGTTTGAATTGGGCCTAAAATAGGTGAATAGCAAATATGAGGATGCTTGATGTCTTGCTCAAGCAGATAATCAAGAATTCTAGTTCCCGCTTTTGCTTGGTGTAACGTATCATTGATGGTAAATGAAATCATTTTGTTCAAGGGTTATTTCCTCCGTTTCCTTCTCCATCTGCTTCAAAAAATAAAAATAACCCACCACAAAACAACCAGCGCAAATGTAAAACGTTGCCCAAGCTGTTTTATGGTGGGTTAATACTTAGCAGTGGTAAATACCAGTTATCAAGCCCTCCATACTCTGTACGCGTATGCGTAAAAGCACAGGATGAATAGAATGACTGTAATCAGCCAGACTTAGACATCAATGAACTTCTTTTTTAATGATAACCAAACTTTCAGAAATTGCAAGAGAAGAGCCTATTTTTTTCAGATTTATGCTGATTCAACAACAAAAAAATAAACTATTACATTTTTTGCAAAATAAATATATTGCCTAATTTTGGAAATGAGTTTATATTTTTTGTAGAACAAAAAAGGGTGGAATTATTTATGGATAATCGATACAGCTCTTTTCAAGAATTCGCTCAAGCATTTGAGAAAAAATGGGTAAACATAGCAATCGAACATGGATTAGTGGATGAGCCAATGGATATATATCTAGCTAAGGTCCGCAAAAAAGCACTTTTTGTCTGGAAGAAAAATAAAGGGGATGAATGGATAGAAAGACAAGGATATACCATTGTTGACAGAAACCTCGACAAGGAAGAGATTTTCGATAAAAAACTAGGGCGCGGTCGTCCACGAAAGCATGAGGATGATCGGCTACATCATGCCATCCATGTCAGACTAGACGAGGAAACATATCAAAAATTACTATCCCTGTGTCAAAAAAACAACCTTGACCTCTCTGAGACTATTCGTATGCTCATAAAAAAAGGGTAAACCGTTTCGCTATGTAAAGGAGGAATTAAGATGAGTCAGGAAGGTCAGTTGCCTACTATCAGGACTACACTTCGCTGGTGGATCCTTGCTAATGTGTCTTTGGGAATATTTATGTCAACCTTGGATGGCAGCATCACGAATGTAGCTCTCCCTAGTATTTCGGGTACATTAGACGTCCCCCTGCATATTGTACAATGGGTTGTAACAGCTTATTTATTAGCGATCGCTTCCCTTTTACCCATTATCGGAAAATTATCGGATCTTTTTGGACGTGGGAACTTATATAATCTGGGATTTTTAATTTTTTTGATTGGATCTGCTTTATGCGGTTTATCAAAATCCATTTGGATGTTAATTGGCATGCGTGTCCTACAAGCTGCTGGCGCCGCACTGCTGATGGCTAATAGTCAAGCTATCATAGCTGCCACTTTTCCCAAAGAAGAACGTGGTCGCGCCCTCGGTATAACCGGTATGGTGGTATCACTTGGTTCATTATCCGGTCCAGCCATCGGTGGCATTCTAGTTGATTCGTTTGGCTGGGAATCTATTTTTTGGATTAACGTCCCCATCGGTTTAATCGGATTTATCGCAGCATTACGCATCATGCCAAAACAGCACCAAAAACGTGCGGGAGAGCCTTTCGACTATCTTGGTTCGATTATGTATATGACAAGTATGATTACCTTCCTATATATCATTTCTAATGCAGAGGAGCATGGATGGACAACGGGAATTACATTAGGTGGTCTTCTCTTTTCAATCATCATCTTTGTCTTGTTTTATCGACGTGAAACCAGAATATCACATCCTATGCTTGACTTCTCACTATTTAAGATAAGGACCTTTCGTTCAGGAAGCTTTGCGACACTCCTGTCTTTTCTCTCTCTTTTTTGCATAACCATTCTCATGCCGTTTTATATGCAATTGGTGCTAGAATATCCCCCGAATATCGTGGGTTATGTTATGATGGCAAATGCTGTAATGATGGCGATCGTTGCTCCGTTCTCTGGTTGGCTGTCTGATAAAATTGGCTCCTATTATTTAACGATTTCAGGCTTGGTGATTAATGCGATATCCTTTGTTCTGCTAACGAAGCTTACAACAAATGAACCGGCATGGCTTGTCGCAACGCACATGGGTATATTTGGAATTGGCACTGGTCTTTTTTTATCTCCAAACAATGCAAGTATTCTAGGATCAGTTCCGCCTAAACTATTAGGAACAGCAGGCGGCCTAAATGCATTGGTCCGCAATATCGGGATGGTATTAGGGACGACATTTGCTATCTCACTATTCTCTTTTCAATTGAATAGATTAACAGAAGATCAATCTGAATCTAGCAGCACTGATATCCTAAATGTGGAAGCTTACATGACAGCTCTTCATACTGTCTTTTGGGTAGCAGCCGTGATTTGCCTATTTGCTGCCGTACTCTCCTCTATGCGTGATAAGCCTCAACGACAGAAAAGGAAAGTAGCGTAGCTTTTCTCTATTTACATTTCTATATTCTCCCATCTAAAACGAATAGCCCAGGTGAAGGATAAGCACGCATCATTGTAAGCAAATTACCTTTCATCAGATCAAAATCACTCAGTAAAGCTGGATTACCATATGTTGCTAAAAAATACGGGCATGATGCTCACGAATTCCAATTCGCGACGTCATGCCCGCAGCTTTTATGATTCTAGCCTATGCTTTTATTTGTGACAAAAAAACTTTTTAGCCACGGCCTTTAACGAAAATCATTCGTTGCATGGGTAGAGACAGCATACATTTCATCGATGATTTTCTGTAAGATCATGCGGACTATCCTTGCATTACCCTCAATCATTTCAGGATCAAGCAACTCTTCATGGGTTCCCACCGCTTGATATTGCATATGATTTCCATGAGTTGCCTGTTTCCAAGACCAAGAAGATTCTACTGTCGAGCATTTCTGAGAATCGGATGCTAGTAATTCATGGATATTGGCTTGAACCATCCCCTCATTGACAAGCTGATTCCGATATCTAGCGTACGAATAAATTCTATTTGTATAGGAAGGCGTCACAAGATGCTTGTACTGTTCAGGTGTGTCTTCTAAGAGAGTAGCGATTTCCTGTAAGGCGTCCTCTTTTAAAGATACAGAAACTCCACTCCTGATAATGGAATCTAGCATGATAATATCTTTTACTTCGTAGCCTCTTGACTCCATGGCTTTTGCCACTTCAAATGCCAAATTACCACCTATTGAATAACCTAGGAACACATACGGTTGATTTCCCTGTACATCAGTGAGGAGTTTGACATATTGCTCCATTAATTCCTCGTCATTTGTATACTCCTCAATAAAATCCATACCGTACAATACACACTGGTGTTCAAGTAATTTTGCCATTTCGATGTATGCCATGCCATACCCGATTGCTGGCGGGAAGCAGAACACATGTAAGCCTCCATGCTCGTTTAATTTTGTGATTGGTTTCCTATTATTTTTTGTAAACATAGATCTTACTATCTCTTCGGCCATCGCTTCTACAGTTGGCATCTCGAACACAACACGTATAGGGATTTCGACCCGAATATCTGTGTAGATTTTCCTGATTAATTCAAGTACATGTAAAGAATGCCCACCCAATTCAAAGAAGTTGTCATTCTTACCAATTTTAGAAACACCCAATACCTCTTGCCAAATAGCAGCCAATTGTACCTCCGTTGGTGTCTGTGGAGCGATGTACTCCACTCCTAGATGAATATGACCTTCTGGAGTCGGGAGTGCATTTCGATTAATTTTGCCGTTTGGAGTCAATGGCATCTGTTCAAGCTGGATAAAAAAGGATGGAATCATATAAGCAGGCAAATCTTGTGACAGCGAATTTCTGATTTCACCTACTGTAAGCTGTTGATTTGCCACAAAATAAGCACACAACTGCTTCTGTCCTGCTTGCTCCTCTCTTGCAATGACTACCGCTTCCTGAACAGAAGGAATTTGTAGGAGCAGGGCTTCAATTTCACCAAGCTCAATGCGATAACCTCGAATTTTTACCTGGTGGTCAATTCGTCCCAGATACTCAATGGTTCCATCAGGTAGCCATTTCGCTAAATCTCCTGTGCGATACATTTTTTCCCCGGTTATAAATGGATTCTCTACGAATTTTTCTGTTGTTAGCTCAGGACGATTCCAGTAGCCTTTTGCCAATCCTTCTCCTGCAATGCACAGTTCACCTGCTATCCCGATCGGTTGGAGGTGGTTTTCAGCGCTCAAAATATAGAAGGAAGTGTTTACGAGCGGTTTACCAATTGTTATCGGTTCTCCTTCTATCAGCTCTCCCACCGATGACCACACCGTTGTTTCAGTTGGACCGTACATATTATACAGGCGTGCCTGGGTGGTCTCTTGCAGGGCTTTGATCAGGGAAGCGGGAAGTGCTTCTCCGCCGAGCATAATTTCTTGTAATCCCTGTAGGCAGTGAATGTGCTCCGAGGATAACAACATTTGCATCCGAGAAGGCGTCATTTGGATCATGTCCACCTGTTGTTTTTGAATCACATCACATAATGCTCTTGGATCAGTTTGCTGAAGGCTGCTTGCTAAAATTACCCTTACACCTTTACACAGCGGCAGTAGCGTCTCTAACACAAAAATATCAAATGAGATCGTCGTCACTGAAAGAAGTGTTTTTCCTTGGGTAAAGTCGATCTGATCGGTTATGCCTTGTAATAGGTTTACGACTGCATGCTGTAAAATCATGACGCCTTTTGGCTTACCTGTTGAGCCCGATGTATAAATAACATAGGCCAAATCAGTAGGTCCACTAATAGGTTCAAGATTAGATTGCTCATGCTGATCCGCAGACTCTTTATCCATTAGTATCAAGCTTCCTGCAAAAGCAATCCGCTCTTGCAAATGACTCTGTGTCACTACCCAATTCGCTTTCGAATCTTCCAGCATGTAGCGAATCCGTTCGTCCGGATAATCTGGGTCAATTGGAACATAGCCTCCTCCAGCTTTCAAAATCCCCATTAACCCAATCATCATGTCTAAGGAACGATCCACCATAATTCCAACTAACTGATTGGCTCCCACACCTTCGGATCGCAGGATTCGTGCCAGTTGATTTGCTCGCTCGTTTAATTCCCGGTAGGTGAGCTGTTCATTTTCGTAAACGACAGCTATCTGCTCAGGGGTACGTTCCACTTGACTCTCAAACAATTGATAAATGGTTTTCTCTCTTGGATAATCTCCTTCTGTATCATTAAAGGTGTGCAGAAGCAACTCTTTCTCTTGCGAAGTAGCAATCTCAATGGCAGAAAGCTTTGCAGCTGGATCAGCCACTATGCTGTCAACGATCTGTAGGAAATGCTCTGACATTCGCTTGATTGTGTCACGCTTAAACAATGAGGTAGCAAACTCGAAAGTACACACAATGTTTTTATCATCTTCATTGGCATATAAGCTTAGATCAAATTTAGAGACATTATGCTCTGCTTCATATGGTCTGAGCTGTAAACCTTCGATGGCCTGATTACCTTGCTCCACGTTTTGTAAGGCAAACATTGTATCAAACAGGGGATTGCGACTAAAATCGCGTGCTACCTGTAATTTTTCTACTAGCTCTTCAAACGGATATTCCTGATTTTCATAGGCTTGTAATGCATGCTCTTTAACTTCTTTGACATATTCGTAAAATGTTTTTGTTGCCATTGGCTGAGTACGAATCGCTAGTGTATTAATAAATATGCCAATCAGGCTTTCAAGATCTGCATGCGGTCTTCCCGCTATTGGAGTTCCTACAATAATATCCTCTTGTCCACTGCTTTTGCCCAACAAGGTGGTATATGCAGCCAATAAGACCATAAACAAGGTGGAACCTGTTTGTGAAGCAATTTGTCGGAGTCCTTCACTTCTTCGTTGATCGATGACAAATTCAAAGATATCCCCCTGATAGCTTTGCAAGGCAGGTCTTGGATAGTCCGTTGGCAAATTAAGAACCGGAATTTCATTTCCATGAATGTTCAGCCAGTATGCTTCTTGATTTCGGATGCGTTCGCTTTGCACTTCTTCCTGTTGCCATACGGCGTAATCCTTATATTGAATTCGGAGCGGTTCTAGTTCCTCGCCTGTGTATAACTGAACCAAATCTTGAACCAAAATACTTAATGAAGCCGCATCAGAAATGATGTGATGCGTGTCAAACATTAAAATATGTCGATCTGCTTCAAGTTCAATCAGGCCTACCCGTAAAAGGGGAGCTTTTGCAAGATCAAACTCACGCACAAATGCTTGAATGATGCTAGCTATCTCTTCCTCTTTTGCCAGCGTGTATTCAATCTCAAATGTCACATCACGATAAATCTGTTGGACTGGCTCCCCGTTAATCATCGTAAAGCCTGTTCGTAAGGTCTCATGGCGATTGATTAACTTCTGGAATGCATCCTCAAGAGTTTTCCGATGAAGCTGTCCCTCTACCACTAGGACGGTTGGCATGTTATAGCTGAGCCCTCCACCCTCAATCTGATTTAAAATATATAATCGTTTTTGAGCAGAGGATACTGGATAAAACTCTCTGTCTAAAATGACAGGAATTGAGAAATGCGCCACGTGATCAATCTCAGATACTCGTTTGGCCATCTGTTCGATCGTAGGATATGCAAAGACATCTCGCAGAGGAAGATTCACTCCCATTTCTTTATGCATCTTGGCAACGAGAGTCGTAGCTCGCAAGGAATGTCCACCACTATCGAAGAAGTTATCTCTCACCCCGATATCAGTAATTCCTAGAACCTCCTGCCAAATACCAGCGATCTGCACTTCCCATTGTGTCTGTGGCGCTACGTATTCCACTCCCGTTTGCAGGTTTCCTTCAGGTACAGGTAATGCTTTACGATCAATTTTTCCATTTGGTGTTAAAGGCATTTTCTCCAATTGGACAAAGTAGGAAGGAATCATATAACCAGGTAGCTTTTGCAGCAATGTGCTTCTTACATCGCTTACAAGTAATGGTTGATCCGCTACAATATATGCGTATAAATGCTGTAGCCCAGCATGGTCTTCCTGTGCGATTACCACTGCTTCTTCAACCTCTTTTATATTCCTTATCTGTTCTTCTATTTCTCCAAGTTCAATGCGATAGCCCCTCACCTTTACCTGATGATCGATTCGACCTAGATACTCAATGGTTCCATCAGGAAGCCACTTTGCTAAATCACCCGTTTTATACATCTTACTTCCTGGTAGGAATGGATTTTCTACAAACTTATCCATCGTTAGTTCGGGACGATTCCAGTATCCTCTCGCAAGTCCCATACCAGCAATGCACAGCTCCCCAGCTACCCCTACTGGCTGAAGATGACCTTCCATACTCAAGATATAAAATTGTGTATTTGTTATCGGTTTGCCAATTGTAATAGGCTGGCCCGCTGTCACTGATCCAATCGATGACCATACGGTTGTTTCAGTCGGACCATACATATTAAACAAGCGTGCCGGTGTATGCTCTTGTAGCGCATTGACTAAGGAAATAGGAAGCGCCTCGCCACCAAGCATAATTTCTTGGACATGCTGCAATTCTTTGAACGGCTCTGTACTATCTACTGAAGATAACAGCATCTGCATGCGAGAAGGCGTCATTTGGATCATATCGATTTTTTGCTCAGCAATGACGTTTCTTAAAGCCTGTGAATCCGTCTGTTGAATTTCGCTAGTTACTACTACTCGTATCCCTTTACTAAGCGATAGGAGCGTTTCTAGCACGAAGATATCAAATGAAATGGTAGTAACACAAAGCAGAGATTTTCCTTCTGCAAAGTCAATCCGATCCGTTATGCCATGTATCAGGTTGACAACTGCCTGATGAGTAATCATAACGCCCTTAGGCTTACCGGTCGATCCTGATGTGTAGATGACATAAGCTAAATCAAGCGGGCTGCTTTCTGGTTCAAGATTAGTTGCATCCTCCTGATAAGAAGCCTCTTCCTCTATTACGATACATTTTCCCTGATATCCATCGAAGCTGATCTGAGCCTGTAAATGACTGTGCACAATTACGAACGTAACCCCCGCATCCTCTAGCATGTAGCGAATGCGATCTTCAGGATATCCTGGATCAATTGGTACGTAAGCTCCGCCAGCCTTCAGGATGCCTAACAGTCCAACTAACATGTCAAGAGAACGCTCCACCAAAATACCGACTAGTTGATTCGAGCTTATCCCTTCTGCTCGCAGTGTTCTTGCCAGTTGATTTGCTCGCTCATTTAACTCACGGTACGTCAGTTGTTCACCTTCATAGACTACTGCTGCTTGATCCGGTGTACGTTCGACCTGCATCTCAAATAATTGGTGAATGGTCTGGTCCGCTGCATCCTGCATTGCTGTATTGTTAAATGTTTCGAGAATCAACTTCTTCTCATCCGTTGTCACCATCTCGATGGCGGACAGCTTCGCATGCGGTTGACTTACAAGACCATCTACCAATTGGACAAAGTGCTTCGCCATTCGCTCGATCGTTTCTTGTTTGAATAGTCTTGTCGCATATTCAAAGCTACACAGGACTGTATCTGCATCCTCCATCGCATGTAAGGTTAAATCAAACTTGGATATGGTTTGTTCACTTGCATATGATGAAATGCGTAAGCCCTCTAGCTCCTGCTCTTTCTTTTCTAAATTTTGCAGGACGAGCATTGTATCAAACAATGGATTACGACTCATATCCCGATTTACATCGAGCTTGCCTACCAGCTCTTCGAATAAATAGTCTTGATTCTCATATGCCTTCAAGGAAGCTTCTTTGACTTCCTGTAAATATTCGTAGAATGTTTTTTCACCAACTGGATAGTTACGTATCGCAAGCGTGTTTATAAATATACCAATCATACTTTCTAAATCTGGATGAGGTCTTCCCGCTATCGGAGTTCCAACAATAATATCCTCTTGTCCACTGTATTTACTCAGTAGAGTCGTATAGACAGCCAATAACACCATATACAGCGTAGAACCGGTTTGGGCTGCGATTTGCCTTAATCCATCACTGCTTTTTTGGTCAAGCACAAATTCAAACGTGCTTCCCTCAAAGCTTTTCATAGCTGGACGGGCATAATCGACTGGCAAGTTGAGTACAGGAATCTCTCCCTGGAAAACTTCAAGCCAATATGCTTCTTGTCGCTTGATTGCCTCACGGTGAACGCCTTCGCGTTGCCAGACTGCATAATCCCTATATTGAATGCGAAGCGAGGATAACTCTCCTCCCGTGTACAGGCTGATAAATTCTTGCATCAAAACACCTGCGGAAACACCATCTGAAATAATATGGTGCATGTCTAACATTAGAACATGGCTGTCTTTTCCCATCTTAACAAGCCCAACACGGAGTAATGGAGCTTGCTCAAGGTTAAACGGACGGACAAAGCCTTGAATAATTGCTTCTAGCTCCTCCATACTGGCTTCAGCATATTCTATAGAAAAATCTACATTTGGGTGTACTCGTTGCATCGTTTCTCCGTTTACCAGCTCAAAACTAGTTCGTAAGATTTCATGACGCGAAATCAGCTTCTGGAAGACGATTTCTAAACGTTCTTGATCGAGCTCTCCATCTATCCTTACCACGTTCGGCATATTATAACTAATTTCTCCACCAATTAATTGACTTAAAATATACAATCGCTTCTGGGCTGAAGAAACCGGATAGAATTCTCTCTCTTCAATAATGGGAATGGAAGTATAGGCAATTTTTTCTCTTCCTATTAATATCTCTGCCATTTGCTCAATAGTCGGATTTTGGAAGACATCCCGCAGCGGCAGGTTTTGATTTAATTCTTTATAAATTCTGGAAACCAAATGTGTAGCTCGCAGGGAATGGCCACCAATATCAAAGAAATGATCCTTCACCCCAATCATGGAAAGACCGAGAACCTCTTGCCAAATCTGAACAAGCTTCGATTCCATCCATATACGTGGCGGCACATATTCTGCTCCTGTTTGGATAGTGCCATCCTCTGGGGCAGGTAAAGACTTTCGATCGAGCTTTCCATTTGGTGTATGCGTGATTTTGTCTACCTGTATGAAATAAGACGGTACCATGTAGCTAGGAAGCTGATTGGCCAATCTGCTTTTTAGCTCACTAATCATCAATTGCTTTTCCGATACAATATATGCGCATAAGTGCTGTAGTCCAGCATGGTCTTCCCGAGCGATTACCACTGCTTCTTGGACCTCTTCCATGCTTACGATCCGTGCTTCTATTTCTCCTAGCTCAATCCGATATCCTCGGATTTTAACCTGATCATCTGTTCTTCCCACATATTCCATATTTCCATCTGGCAACCATCGCGCAAGGTCACCTGTTCGATACATTCTTTCCCCAGGCCTAAAGGGATTTTCTATAAATTTTTCCGCGGTTAGCTCGGGGCGATTTAAATACCCTCTGGCAACCCCATCCCCTGCAATGTACATTTCTCCAATAGAGCCGATTGGCACTGGACGCAGAGCTTTATCTAATACATAAATCCTTACATTGTCGGCTGGTACACCAATTGGTACAGAGTCCTGAGAGGTATTATTCGGATCAAATGTATAGAGCATGCAGCCTACTACTGTTTCGGTAGGTCCATATTCATTCATAATTTGGACATTCCCACCAAAATTACGATGGATTTTGCTAGCCAGTTGCGTGTGCAGGTTCTCACCGCCGACAATAAATCTTTTCATGTTACTATTCGTGCCATCGTAGTCTTCTATTAATTTTAGATGGGTAGGTGTTAGCTTCATAATCCCAACCTTATTGTCTGCAAGGATGTCTTGAATGACCTGTACCTTGTCTTCTCCTCTATAAATATAGATCGTATTTCCAGAAATCAGAGGAGTATAAATTGACGTGACGGTCAAATCAAACGAAATGGACGAGTAAAGCGGGAAATGAACGGTCTCATTTTGCACATACACCTTTTTAGCCCACCAAATATAATTGACAAGCCCCTGATGAGTGATCATAGCTCCCTTCGGATTTCCAGTCGAGCCTGAAGTATAAATGATATACGCTAGATCATTCATGTTGTTTACGTGTTCAAGATTGGTGGTATTTCCCTGATAGATCTCTTGATTGTCTAGGTAAAGAATCTTTTTGTTATAAGTAAGTTTTTCGGAGAATTTTTGCTGCGTGAGTAAAATAGTTGTTTGACTATCCTCTAGCAAGTACTGAATTCGATCCTCTGGGTAGTCTGGATCAATCGGTACATAAGCCCCCCCAGCCTTTAAGATACCTAGCAATCCAACCATCATATCCAATGAATGCTCCATCAAAATACCGACTAGCTGATCTGAGCCTATTCCTTCTGCTCGCAGTGTTCGTGCTACTTGATTTGCTCGCTCATTTAACTCACGGTATGTCAGATGTTCACCTTCATAAACAACAGCTACCTGATCTGGTGTGCGTTCGACCTGCATCTCGAATAATTGGTGAATGGTTTGCTCCTCTACACCCTCTACTGTCGTATTGTTAAACGTTTCGAGAATCAACATTTTCTCATCTGTTGTCATCATCTCGATGGTCGACAGCTTCGCATGCGGATCACGTAAAAGTCCATCTATCAATTGGACAAAGTGCTTTGCCATACGCTCGATGGTTTCTCGTTTGAATAGTGTTGTCGCATATTCAAAACTACACAGTAGCGTATCCGCATCCTCCATTGCATGTAGAGTTAAATCGAACTTGGAAATCGTATGCTCACTTGCATATGGTGCGATGCGTAACTGCTCTAAGTCCTGCTCCTGATTTTCTAAATTTTGCAGGACAAGCATCGTATCAAACAATGGGTTGCGACTCATATCCCGGTTTACATCCAGCTTTTCTACCAGCTCTTCGAATAAATAATCTTGATTTTCATATGCCTTCAAAGAAGCTTCTTTCACTTCCTGCAGGTATTCATAGAATGTTTTTTCACTCGCTGGATAGTTGCGGATTGCCAGTGTATTTACAAACATACCAATCATGCTTTCCAAATCGGCATGGGGTCTTCCTGCAATCGGTGTTCCAACAATAATATCTTCTTGTCCACTATATTTACTCAGCAGGGTTGTATAGACCGCCAATAGCACCATGTACAACGTAGAACCGGTTTGGGCTGCAAGCAGCTTTAATTCCTCACTTGTGTGTTTGCCGATTCTAAATTCCAAAAGACCTCCGTCAAAGCTTCTAATAGCAGGACGGGTATAATCAGTAGGCAGTTGAAGTACTGGCAGTTCTTTTGAAAATACTTGTAGCCAATAATTTTCTTGTTGCTGATACCACTCACTTTTCATCTGCTGCTGTTGCCAAGAAGCGTAGTCCTTGTACTGGATTCGTTGTGTAGGCAATACCTCTCCCTGATACATGCTGGCAAACTCTTGAATAAGAACATTCATAGAGGTTCCATCAGAGATGATATGGTGCATGTCAAACAATAAGACATGGCGATCATAGGCTAACTGGATAAGTCCTACACGCAACAATGGAGCGCTTTGCAAATCAAACATTCTTGTAAAATCACGAATGATTCCTTCCGCCTCTTCTTCATTGGCAACCTGTACATATTCCAAGGCGAAAGGAACCTCTTTATGTACGCGTTGAATTGGTTCACCGCCTACCAGCTCAAAGCTGGTTCGTAAGATTTCATGTCGCGCAATGAGTTGCTGAAAAGTTTTTTCTATACGTTCTCGATCGATCTCTCCATCCAGCAACATAGCATTCGGCATATTATAGCTGATTTCCCCGCCTGCTAGCTGACTTAGAATATAGAGTCGTTTCTGAGCGGATGAGACGGGGTAATAAGGTTGTTCCTCAATATTCGTTATAACTGAATAAGCCGTTTGCTCTATATTCTCAATTACCCGAGCCAGTTGTTCGATGGTCGGATGTGAAAACACATCTCTTAGCTGGATATTTTTTTGTAGCTCCTTCTGAATCGTAGAGACCAGGGCCGTTGCTCGTAAGGAATGTCCGCCTCTTTCAAAAAAGTTGTCTTTTATTCCAACCTTAGATAGCCCTAAAATCCCCTTCCAAATTTCCGCTAATTTTTCTTCCAACAAGGTGCCGGGGGCTACATATTCTTCAATTGGCATTGTCTCCTCAACAGATGGGAGCATTTTTCGATCAATCTTTCCGTTCGGAGTAAGCGGCATTTGGTCAAGTGGTATGCAATAATCAGGAACCATATACTCAGGTAATTTATCGGACAGATTTTTGAGTAATTCTCCTGGCTGAATAGACTCCTTTCCCACGTAATAGGCGGCTAAATATTTATTTCCATCCTTTATTCCATCCACCACAATGGCTTCGTTGACCTCTGGGAATGCTAAAAGAGCATTTTCTATTTCTCCTAGCTCAATACGGAATCCTCTGATTTTAACCTGCTTATCTATCCGATCTAAAAAATCAATATTTCCATCTGGCAGCATCTTCACTAAATCGCCTGTTCGATACATGGGAGTACCTGGCACAAACGGATTATCAACAAACTTTTCTACATTTAACTCTTCTCTATTGAGATATCCTTTCGATAAACCCTCTCCTGCGATGCACAATTCACCCGGAACCCCAATCGGTCTGAGATTATTGAATTGATCCACTACGTACACCAATGTATTAGCCAGAGGTTTCCCAATCGGAACTGTAGCGACATCTTCATCCAAAGGAGTATTAATGGGATAGAAGGTGGTAAATACCGTACTCTCGGTAGGACCATAGACATGAATGAGTCGTTCTGGCCCTAAATAATGGAATGCCTTGCGAATATGAGTAACCGATGCACGCTCTCCCCCAAATAAGACTTTGCGGACATTCGTAAAGCATGTCAGCTGATTGTCAACAAGCGTATTGAAGAATGCAGTAGGTATAAAGAAGATCGTTACATGCTGTTGCTCGATTACGCTACTAAGCTTAGTAAGGTCAAGCATATCTGTTTTTTTCATGAGGATCAGCCTTGCCCCATTTAACAAAGCACCGTAGATGTCAAAAATAGAACCGTCAAATACATAATTAGAAAGCTGTAATAGTGTATCTTCTTCTCTTATTTCGATGTAATTGGTCTTTAGTACCACTCTTGTAGCGCTGAAGTGTCTGATTTGCGTACCTTTAGGTGTTCCAGTCGATCCAGAAGTATAAATGACATAAGCCACATCTGTTGCTTCTGCTACTGGCTCTACGTTGGAACTGTCTTCACTGTAAGCCTTCGAATCATCTAGGAATACGCACGTTCCCTCGAAATCTGCTCGATGCCGTATGTGACTTTGTGTAACAAATACTTTTGCTCCTGAATCCTCCAGCATATAGCGAATGCGATCATTCGGATATTCTGGATCAATCGGCACATAGGCTCCCCCCGCTTTTAAAATCCCGAAAATTCCGATGATCATTTCTAAGGAGCGTTCAACCATGAGCCCGACTAATTGCCCTCTAGTGACTCCTTGGTTTCGTAGCGTTCTTGCTAGTTGATTAGCCTTTTCATTTAACTCTTGATAGGTTAGTTGCTCATCATCTAATACAACTGCTACCTGATTTGGTGTACGCTCTACCTGTTCCTCAAACAACTGTTGAATGGTTTTCTCTCTGGGATAGGCGGTAGCCGTGTTATTAAACGTACGCAGAAGCTGTTCCTGCTCTTTTTCTGATAACAGATCAACCTGTTCTAGTGAAAGCTCTAGATCAAATAGGACAATGGATAAAATGTGAGATAAGTGCCTGCTGACTTGGTTAATCAGCTCTGGATCATAACGATTTTCGTTATAAATTGTGTTTAATTGAAGAGAGCCATTTTCCAGACCAAATTGAAAATGGATGTCAGAAACAGCATGTTCCTCGAAATCTAGTGTATGGATCTCCTTTAACGACACGATAGTATTAATGATTGGGACTCGATTCGAATCGTAATGTACATTCAGAGTATCAATAAAATTCCAAAAAGGAAGACTCTGATGTTTCATTGCTTCACTAATGGAGGATTTGATTTGGTTCAATAAGGATTTAAAAGTATTCTTGCTATGTACTTCATTTTTTAAAATGATGAGCTGATTTGAAAGTGGTTGGGCATCAGGTGAAGCACCAAATCCTGGAACACCCACAATGATGGTTTCTTGGCTAGTATATTTGGACAACAAGGTTTCTAAACCAGCTAATAAAATCATAAAGATAGCGATATGTGACCCGCCTGCAATGGAACTGATTCTTTCGAAAATCTGAGGCGGCATTGCACTGGAAATGCTTTGGTAGCTGTCGGTATTTCTATGAATAGTGGAAGTTCTGTTATACGGCAGAATTACGATTTGATCATCGGCATCAAACTTGCTACTCCAAAAAGCTTTTTCTTTTTCAAATAGAGCTTTCAATTACATCACTCCAAGTTTTTAGTCACATTTGAACGCTAAACAACAGCGAGGTGTCTTACTACTGCATCCACACCTCTAATCGAATTGAAATTCAGAAAAATGAATGAGTGCAAAAATGAAGGGTGAGCGTGTGCAATGGAACCCGCCCAAAACACACGCTCGTAAAGCTTTTTTCCTTAGAAATCAAATGTAATAGATTCTACTAGGTCATGATTGCTAGCTGTATTCTCTACTAGCTCGAATTCCCCTAGCTTTCTGTTTGGAGTGCTAACAACCTCAGATAGGATCCGTACGAAATCATTTGCTAACTGTTCAATCATGTTTTTATTGAAAAGTTTTGTGCAATATTCGAATGCTCCCCTGATCTCTCCCCCTTCTGTACTCATTGACAAGGTTAGGTCAAATTTAGCTACAGTATGGTCTTGTACATAAGGAGTAACGGATAACGATCCAATGGTTGCTTCCTGATCCTCCGTATTTTGCATAACAAACACTGTGTCGAAGAGAGGATTTCGGCTTGGATCCCGCTTCACATTCAGCCTTTCCACTAATTCTTCCAATGGATACTCTTGGTTTTCAAACGCTTGTAGCGTGCGCTCTTTCACCTCTTCAAGATATCCATGGAACGTCTTATCCTTCTGCGGATAGTTACGAATTGCTAAGGTGTTAACAAACATACCGATAAGCGGTTCTAATTCGGCAGAAAGTCTTCCACCAACAGGAGTACCAACAATGATATCCTCTTGTCCACTGTACTTAGAAAGCAAGATCGTATAGGTAGTCATGAGAAGCATATATAATGTGCTTCCGCTATTTTCAGCCAATTGGGTGACTTGGTCTGCCAAAGCACGGTCAATGACAAATTCATGCTCAGCGCCCTCAAAGCTGCGTACCGCAGGTCTCGGATAAGCAATCATTAAATCCAAGACAGGCAATGGACCAAAGAACTCACCAAACCAATAGTTTTCTTGCTGTTCATAGAGCTCACTCTTCGCTCGTTGCTGCTGCCAAACCGCATAATCCTTGTACTGTAGCCGCAATGGGGACAATTCCTTGCCCTCGTACAACTCGGCCACTTCCTGTATAAGGATGCCCATCGAAATTCCATCAGAAATGATATGGTGCATGTCATAGAGTAGGATATGGCGATCTGGCTCTATTTCTATCAGGCCGGCTCTGATCAACGGTGCTTGTTGAAGATCAAATTTCCGCACAAAACTGTTAAGATGTGCATCCACTTCCTCTTCTCTTGCTTGTATCTTCTCTAAGGTGAACTTCACGTCTTTATAGATCCGTTGAACTACCTCTCCATCGACCATTTCAAAGCCTGTGCGTAATGACTCATGACGATCAATCAATTGACGGAATGCTGTCTCTAGCTTCATCCAATCAAGCTGACCTTCAATTCTCATCACACCCGGCATATTGTAGCTAAGCTCTCCACCCTCGACGTGACTCAAAATATAGAGACGTTTTTGAGCTGAAGACACAGGATAGTACTCTTTTTCCTCTGCAAGAGGAATGGATATATAAGCTTGCTTCTCTGTATTGGCAATGTGCTCAGCCATCTGCTCAATCGTTGGGATTTGGAATACATCTCGCAGTGTAATGCTCGTGTCCAATGCTTGATGTATTTTGGCTACAAGGGTCGTAGCACGTAAGGAATGTCCGCCAATCTCAAAGAAGTTCTCTGTAATCCCTACTTGCGATAGCCCTAGGACTTCCTGCCAAATTTGAGCTAGCTTCGCTTCCACCCGGGTTCTAGGTGCAACATATTCTCTACCTGTTTGCATACTTTCTTCTGGTGTTGGCAACGCTTTTCGGTCTAATTTACCGTTTGCAGTCAGAGGCATCCGTTCCATTTGGACAAAATAAGCTGGAATCATATAGTCCGGTAACTGTTGTGACAATGCTTTTCTTAGCTCGGCTACAGTCAGCTCATGATCTGCAACAAAATACGCGCATAAGTATTTGTCACCGCTTGCGTCTTCATGTGCAATCACAATCGCTTCTTGCATGGATTCGATGTTTAGAAGCTGCGTTTCAACTTCTCCCAGCTCAATGCGATAGCCGCGAATTTTGACTTGATGATCAATTCGGCCTAAATACTCAATATTGCCATCTGCCAGCCATCTCGCTAGATCGCCAGTCTTATACATTCGTTCACCAGGTACAAACGGATTAGGAACAAATCGCTCATTCGTCAACTCTGGACGATTTAAGTAGCCACGGGCTAATCCTTCACCAGCAATATACAATTCTCCCTTAACTCCTACAGGTTGAAGACGCAAATGTTCATCGAGAATGTAAGCAGATAAGGTTGGGATTGTTTTACCGATATTGCTTTTCGCCTGAGAAATTTCTACTTCGGTAATTTCCTTGTACGTAACATGGACAGTGGTTTCTGTTATTCCATACATGTTGATTAGCTTGACTTGTGGGTATTTC
This sequence comes from Brevibacillus sp. SKDU10, assembly GCF_001645205.1. Lineage (NCBI taxonomy): Bacteria > Bacillati > Bacillota > Bacilli > Caryophanales > Paenibacillaceae > Brevibacillus > Brevibacillus sp. SKDU10. The sequence continues at coordinate 18,929 of NZ_LSSO01000124.1, forward strand.
GCCTTCCAATCCTTCAATAAAGCTGGACTTAACGCTTCCCCACCGAAAATCACATTTCGTAGAGACAACTCTTTTCTATTATCCTTCGCTTCTTCCTGAAGCAATTGATAGAAATAGGTTGGTGTTTGATTTAATATCGTCACTTGTTGATCCTGAAGTAACTGAAGGAATTGCTTCGGATTCTTCGCTGTTAACGGAGGCACGATAACCAATTTTCCACCGTATAAGAGTGCTCCGTACATTTCCCACACAGAGAAATCAAAGCAGAACGAATGGAATAGTGTCCATGTATCAGAATCAGTAAAATCAAACAGATTTTTGCTGTTAAATAACAGACGAACCACGTTCTTATGCTCGATCAAGGTACCCTTTGGTTTACCTGTAGTCCCTGACGTATAGATCACATACGCCAGATTCCTTGGTCCAGAGCGCAGCTCCAGATTAGAATGATCAGTCTGGTAGGATTGTTCGTCATCTAGTAACAAGACCTGCTTATCAAAAGCTACACGTCCTAGTAAATGGGACTGCAACAATAGCAGATTCACATTTGAATCCTCCAGCATATAGGCAATACGATCTTCTGGATACTCTGGATCAATCGGTACATAGGCCCCTCCTGCTTTGAGGATCGCAAGCATTCCTACAACCATATCCAAGGATCGTTCAGCCATGATGCCTACTAACTCATCAGCTTGAACACCTTGAGCTACTAATGATCTTGCAAGTCGATTTGCCTTCTCGTTTAGATCACGATACGAAAGCTGTTCCCCCTCAAAGAAGACTGCGACATGATCTGGTACAAGTGCTGCCTGCTCTTCAAACAACTGATGAATTGCCTTCTCGCGTGGATAATCCGCCTCTGAATCGTTAAATGTCTCAAGAATGGTAGTCTTTTCATGTGACGTAATCATCTCAATAGAGGAAAGTAGTGCCTCTGGATTTGCAAGAACAGAATCAACCACCTGCATGAAATGTTCGATCAGTCGTTCTATGGTTTCGCGTTTGTACAGGGAGCTTGCAAAATCAAAGCTGCATACGATGCTATCCTCAAGCTCTTCAGCATTTAAGGTCAAATCAAACTTAGCTACTATTGGTTGTTCCCCATAAGGTTTTAGTTGCAAGCCTTCAATGGACAGATCTCCTTGTTCCGTGTTTTGCAGCACAAACATTGTGTCAAACAGCGGGTTACGGCTTAGATCTCGTTTCACATCCAGCTTTTCTACTAATTCTTCAAATGGATAGTCCTGATTTTCAAAAGCTTGTAACGAATTGTCTTTGACCTCTTGCAAGTAAGTCAAGAAGGATTTATCCGCTTCTGGGTAATTCCGAATAGCTAAGGTGTTAACAAACATACCGATAATTGACTCAAGATCAGCGTGTGGTCTTGCTGCAATCGGCGTACCTACAATAATGTCTTCCTGACCGCTCTGTTTAGCAAGCAATGTGGTATAGACTGCAAGTAACACCATATACAAGGTGGACTCATGATCGGCTGCGAGTTTTTTCAATCCTTCGCTTCTCTGTTCATTGATTACGAATTCGACGGCTTCTCCCTCAAATTTTCTGTTTGCAGGTCGCTGATAATCAGTTGGCATGTCCAGAACAGGGATTTCACCAGCAAAGACTTTCATCCAGTAAGCTTCCTGCTTGCTCATCCACTCGCTTTGCATGCCTGCTTGCTGCCAAGCGGCATAATCCTTGTATTGGATTCGTAGTGGAGAAAGCTCTTCTCCCCGATATAGCTGGACAAATTCTTGCATGAGAACGCCCATAGATACACCGTCAGAGATAATATGATGCATATCAAATAGCAGAATATATTGATTCACATCGACTGAAAGTAAGCCTACCCGCAATAGTGGAGCCTGTTTGAGATCGAACGCACGTACGAATCCTTCAATCATTGGTTCTGCTTCCTCTAAGTTGGTTTCCCAATACTCCAGCTTAAACGACACTTCATCGTGTACTCGTTGCATTGGTTCCCCATTTACAAGCTCAAAGCCTGTGCGTAACGTTTCGTGACGTTGCGTTAATTGTTGGAACGCTGCTTCTACACGATCCTTATCTAGCGAACCCTCTAGCATCATAATGCCTGGCATGTTGTAGCTTAGCTCTCCACCCTCAAGATGACTTAGAATGTATAGTCTCTTTTGAGCAGAGGAAACCAAATAGTACTCACTGTCCTCTATGACAGGAATGGAGGCGTACGTGTTATGCTCCATGCTAGCTATCAACTGAGCCAACTGTTCAATCGTCGGATATTTGAAAATGTCCCGTAGTGGTATCGCAACATTCATCTCTTTATGAATCTTGGCAACTAAAGTAGTTGCACGTAGCGAATGTCCTCCCACATCAAAGAAATTCTCTGTCACTCCAACAGTTGAAAGACCAAGCACCTCTTGCCAAATCAATGCCAAGGCTGTTTCCACTGGTGTCCTGGGAGCAACAAACTCGTTTCCAGTTTGAATGCTTTCTTCAGGCACCGGCAAAGCTTTTCGATCAATTTTTCCATTTGGAGTAAGAGGCATTTTCTCCAATTGTACAAAGTAAGATGGAACCATGAATTCAGGCAGAACCTGACTCAATGCTTTTCGAAGTTCACTTACCTTCAACTGATCTTCAGAAACAAAGTAGGCGCATAACTGATTTTGTCCAGCTTCTCCTTCTTTTACAATGACGATCGCTTCCTGAATAGGAGCCACCTTCATTAGCTGTACTTCCACTTCGCTAAGCTCAATACGATAGCCGCGAATTTTGACTTGATGATCAATTCGGCCTAAATACTCAATATTGCCGTTTGGTAACCATCTGGCCAAATCACCTGTTTTATACATCCGTTCGCCGGCTGCAAACGGATTATCAACGAATTTCTCCGCTGTAAGCTCTGGTAGGTGCAGGTATCCCCTAGCTAAGCCACTTCCTGCAATGCATAGCTCTCCTGCTACTCCAATTGGCTGAAGCTGATTGTGAACGCCAATGATATAGACCTGTTTATTTGCTATCGGGCTTCCGATAGAAATTTCCTGTTCTGGATTCGTAATCATTAGAGATGTAGAGACTACGCTGCTCTCTGTCGGACCGTATTCGTTGCAGATTTCAATGCTTGGCTTCATTTCCATCACTTTGTTAACTAGCGACGAAACGATCTTTTCTCCCCCAGCTACGATATTCCTTACAGACTTCAGATCCTCTGGATTCATCGTATCCACAATACTCCATAAGAAACTAGGTGAGCTTTGCAGATGCGTAATGCTCTCTTGCTTAATAGCATTTTTAATAGCAACAGGGTCTTTGCTTTCTCCATCCGGCAACAAATACACCGTTGAACCAGATACCAATGGACCAAACAAGTGTGTCAGGAATGGATCGAAGACAAATGGAGTAACCATCAGCACGCGGTCGTTTTTCGTAAACCCGAATGCATTAGCTTTCCAATGGATCGTATTTGCAATACTTGCGTGTTCGACCATAACCCCTTTTGGTTTGCCCGTTGTTCCTGAGGTATAGATCACATAGGCTAAATCACTTTGTCCATGGATTGGCTCCAAATTGGAACGCTCAGCCTGATAATTCGCAGAATCATCAAGAAGAACAAGCCTTTCTGCAGCAAAGAAGGAAAGCTGATCTAGCAAATGTTGCTGCGTAACAACCAACTTCGCATCTGCATCCTCTAGCATGTAACGAATGCGATCCTCCGGGTATTCAGGGTCAATTGGTACGTATGCACCGCCAGCCTTCAGGATTGCCAGAATGCCGACGATCATTTCTGTGGAACGTTCAGCCATAATGGCCACCAATTGATCAGCTTGCACACCTTTCAATCGTAATGTTCTTGCCAGTTGGTTTGCTTGATTATTTAATTCACGATAGGTCATTTGCTTATCCTGGCATACAATGGCTAGCTGATCTGCCGAGAGTTCTGCTTGCTGTTCAAACAATTGATGAATCATGTACTCCTGTGGATAAGGAACTGCTGTATGGTTGAATGCCTTGATAATCTGCTCTTTTTCCTGCTCTGTTACTACTTCCACCATATTGACAGCGATGGCAGGGTTATTGATCACTTGCTGCATAACATGAACAAAATGCCCCAGGATTCTCTCAACACCCGCTTGATCGTACATAGCCGCATTGTACTCGACATGAATTCTAATTTCTTCACCAGGAATTACGATGAGATTAAAGTCATAGTTGGTTTGTTCGACCATCTTGACGTTTGTAACCTCAAATGCCGTTTCGTCATCTTTTCCCACCTGCTCCATCTGCTCTTCAACAGGATAGTTTTCAAACACCATAATATGGTTGATCAAATCCTGTTTTTGTTCTGTCAGAGCCTGAATTTCGTAAAGTGGATGCGTGTCATATGCATGAGATGCCAAAGCTTTTTCTTGATTCTGCTTTAATAAATCAGTGAAAGAAATGCCTTCCTCGCAATGGATACGAACAGGAATTGTATTGATAAACAAGCCGATCATATTCTCAACGTCTCGAATATCCGCTGGTCTACCAGAAACTACACTTCCAAAGACGACATCATCCGTTCCATTGTACTTTTGAAGCATGATGCCCCATACCGTCTGCATTAATGTATTGATTGTCACCTGATGCTGTCTTGCTAGATTGTTCAACTGTGCCGTCAGATCTTTCTCTACATCGCAGAAGCTCGTTCTAAAGATTTGCTCCGCTTCTTTATCTGGCGACTTCGCTTTTGGAACGATTGTTTGTTGCTCATAGCCTGCCAAATAATTGCTCCAATAGCTAAAGGCTTCCCTACTGTCCTGGCGCTCCAGCCATTCAATATAGGCACTATAAGGCGAGACTTCAGCCAATTGTGGGGCTCTTTGCTGCAGAATGGCAAAGTAGCATTCAAACACCTCTGATGCAACTAAAGATAAGCACCAGCCATCCATTAAAATGTGATGGGAGCTCCAAATTATTTTGTATTCTTCTTCCTCTGTCCGAAGAATAGAAACGCGCATCAATAAATCTTGGCTTAAATCAAAGCCTGTTTCCCTGTCCTTCTTGATAAAGGAGGCAACGTAAGCATTCCGCTCTTCTACATTCATCACCATCAGGTCCTCATAATATAGAGAGCTATCTTTCTCTCGATATACGACCTGTAGCGGCTGCTCCTTCCATCCGTTGTAGAAATTCGTTCTAAATATCTCATGTCTTTGGAACAGCATACGTAAGCTTGTTTCAAAGATGTCTACATGGAAGTTTCCACGGATGTCAAAAGTCGTTTGTTCAAAATAAGCTCCAGACTGCGGGTCCATCAAGCTATGGAACCACATTCCCTTTTGCATAGGTGTCATCGCATAAATGTTTTCCACTTCACCTACATGGCTGGTCTGTTCAACGATCTGTTCCAATTCATCAACAGTAAGTCCACGTAACAAGACATCGCTTGGCGTTAATTCTGGCCGCTCCTTGGCTACGCAATGATTTAGAACTTCTCGGAGGCTTGCTTGTAGTAATGCTGCTAGCTGCTCCATCGTTTCTCTCTGGTACTCTTTTTCACTGTAGGTAATTTCAATGGATAGAGCGCCTTCTGAGATCAAACCATTCATGTCTAGTGTAAATGGCATGGCTGCATTCGGGCTTGTCTCTGCACCACTTGCATACGCAGAGAGCTTGATATCATTGTTTTGCAAATCCTGGTCAAACTGTCCCAGATAGTTAAAGCTAATCTCAGGGTCCGTAAATGCACGATCCTCGTTTCGCTTAGACAAATATCTATGAATGCCGTAACCAATTCCCTTTTGCGGGATATGGCGAAGCCCTTCTTTAACACTCTTGATTTGCTGGGAAACATGTTTTCCTTCATGTAGTGCCAGTACTACTGGATATTGACTTGTAAACCAGCCTACTGTTCGGGTAATATCTATGTCTTCAATAATAGATTCGCGACCATGCCCCTCTAGGCTCACATGGATTTGTTCTATTCCAGTCCAAGAATGTATAGCCATGCCGAGTGCTGTGAGCAGCAAATCATTCACTTCTGTATTGTAGGCACGATTCGCTTGTTTCAGCAGTTGCTCTGTTTCCTCTGCTGTCCAATGCACCATAATAGACTGGCTGTCTTTCATAAGCGATGTAGCTTGGGCATTATCTTTTGGCAGCGGAGTCATTGGAATTTGTTCAAGGTGTTGCCAATACTCTCGCTCTTGCTCCATCGCATCTGACTTAGCATAAAGAGCCAAATGATGTGCCCACATCTGGAAGGAATCTGTTTTGTACGGGAGGCTAATGTCCTCTTTGTTTTGCGCTTGTTCATACCCATTCGCAATATCTTCGAATAGAATCCGCCATGAAACCCCATCTACTACTAGGTGATGAAGTATGATCAACAAATGATCACCATTCTTGCAACGGAACAAGCCCAGTTTCATAAGCGGTCCTTCGCTTACGTTCATGCTGCTTTGCATCTCACTTGCCTTAGCTTCGACCGCTGTCGCTTCGTCAGATACATCTCGGAAATCAACAACCTCCAGGCTGTAGAGTTCGCCTTCCTCAATGCCACGGTTCCGTGCTTTATACCCGTTTTCCGTTGGGATATATACGGTCCGCACAGCATCATGGTGTTCAGCAATCTTTTGCATCACCTTGCGAAGCGCTTCTTCCTCAAAGCCTTGCTCTTTAAACAACATAACGGACTGGTTATAGTGATGTTGTTGTGTGTATGCTTGCTCAAAGAACCAATGCTGAATCGGAGTTAATTCAACTTCGCCTACCACTTCACCTTGATCCGCCAATCTTGTGATCGATTGAATCCGTTTGCTCAATTCGGCAATGGTTGGATATTGGAACAAGTCCTTCATTTCCAGCTTATAGCCTGCTTGGAACAAGCGTGATGATACCTGGATAGATTTGATAGAGTCACCACCAAGATCAAAGAATTTATCCATGATCCCTATTGCATCTGTTCCAAGTACTTCTTGCCAGATAGACACAAGCGTCTTCTCAACCGGTGTACGTGGAGCTACGTAATCTGCACCTGTTTGTACACTTCCTTCTGGGGCAGGCAAAGCCTTGCGGTCAATTTTACCGTTTGGCGTTAGTGGCATCTCATCCAATTGAATAAAGTAGGTTGGAATCATGTACCCTGGCAATTCTTGAGATAGTGTGTTGCGAAGTTCGCTTAGGGTCAGGGTTTTCGCCGCTACAAAATAAGCGCACAACTGCTTAACCCCAGCCTCATTTTCTTGAGCAACTACTATAGCCTCTTGCATGAATGGCGTCTTCAAGAGCTTGGACTCAACTTCCCCTAGTTCAATCCGATTACCGCGAATTTTTACTTGGTGGTCGATTCGGCCAACATACTCCATGTTTCCATCCGACAGCCATCTTGCCAAATCTCCAGTTCTGTACATTTTCTCTCCCGGAACAAACGGATTATCCACAAACTTTTCTGCCGTTAGCTCTGGTCGATTCAAATAGCCTCGCCCTACTCCTTTTCCGCCAATATACAGTTCACCTAGCACACCTATCGGCAACATAGCATGGTTCTCATTTAACACGTACATATTGACATTAGGTAACGGTTTCCCAATAGGCAAGCTTACTGAAGGTACAGTCGTTACTTGTTCGAAATAACTAGAATCGATGCACGCTTCTGTAACACCGTAACTATTTAAAATACGCATTTGTGAACCAAATCTACTCACCAATTGAGCAAAGGCATCTGAAGGGCATTGATCTGATCCTACAATTAATGTTTTCAAAGAACGAATGTCCAAGCTGTTTTCATACACGTACTCCATAAGTGGAATAACGATGGCTGGTGTAGATTCAAAAATGGTGATTTTGTACTCTTTCATCAATCCGTAGATACGAACAGGATCTAATCTGGACTGACTCGGGCAAATCACTAATTTTCCGCCATGCAACAATGCTCGAACATAATCACCTGTAAATACGTCAAATGAGAAGCTTGCCCATTGCAGCAATCGAACGGCATTGTCTTCTAATCGGTACGCTTTGTTCCAAGCAGCAGCGATTGAAGTAACCTGCTTGTGCTCAATCATGACACCTTTAGGCTTGCCTGTTGTTCCTGATGTATAGATGACATAAGCAAGATGCTCTGGGCTCGATGCTGCTACTAGATTCGTTCCATCTCGATCGTAGCTGTCGGAATCATCTAGCAGTACGAGTTTTCCAGTAAAGGACACGCACTCTACTAAATGACTTTGCAAGACCAATAGTTTCGCTTGAGCATCCTCTAGCATATAGCTGATACGTTCTTCTGGATATTCAGGATCAATTGGTACATACGCACCGCCAGCTTTGAGAATTCCCAAGATCCCAACCATCATTTCCACCGATCGATCAACCATTATTCCTACTAACTGATCGGCTTCAACACCTTCAGCTCGCAATGTTCGGGCTAGTTGATTCGCTCGCTCGTTGAGTTCGCGGTAAGTTAATTGATTGCCCTCATGTACAACCGCTACTTGATCTGGAGTACGCTCCACTTGCTCTTCAAATAAGCGATGTATCGTTTTTTCGCTTGCATAATCAATAGCCGTAGCATTAAACACATCTAAAATTGCTTCTTTTTCTGCCAAAGTAATCATGTCGAAAGACCCTAGTGTATTTTGAGGATTTTGGACAATGGCAGAAATGATTTGTTTGAAATGCCCCACTATGCGCTCAACAGTCTCTCTCTTGAATAGAGCCGTAGCATATTCTAACGTGCATACAATTCCTTCTTCTCTCTCCATAGCTTCTAGCGTTAGATCGAATTTAGCCACGGTATTTTCACTTGGATAAGGCTTAACATGTAAACCTTCCATCTGTAGCTCGCCTTGCTCCAAAGTGATAAATTCAAACATCGTGTCAAACAGAGGATTTCGACTTAAATCTCGGTTTACTTTCAGCTTTTCTACCAATTCTTCAAATGGATAATCCTGATTTTCATAAGCTTTCAGAGCATTTGCCTTCACTTCTTGCAAATATTCATAGAAGGATTTGTCTTTAGACGGATAGTTGCGAAGTGCTAAGGTATTCAGGAAAACTCCTATCATGTCTTCAAGGTCAGCATGTGGTCTTCCAGCAATCGGAGTTCCCACAATTATATCCTCTTGTCCTGTATATTTATGCAGGAGCGTAGTATAGGCTGCTAGCATGACCATGTGTAAGGTAGAACCTGTTTGGGCCGCTAGTTTCTTTAAGCCCTCTCTGTCATGATCCTCTATTACAAATTCAATCGTTTCACCAGCAAAGCTTTGTAGAGCTGGTCGAACATAGTCGGTAGGCAGATCTAGTACAGGAATCTCTTTGCGGAATGCATCCAGCCAATATGCTTCCCGCTGTTTCATTTGCTCACTGTGAACATTTGTATGTTGCCATGCCGCATAATCCTTGTATTGGATGCGAAGCGGTGATAGCTCTTCTCCTGCATATAGTCGAGCGAATTCTTGAATAAGATTGCCCATTGAAACCCCATCAGAAATGATATGGTGCATATCAAATAGCAAGAGATAACGATCAGGGTTGGTTTCAATCAAACCAATACGTAGCAATGGTGCCATTTTCAAGTCAAATTCGCGGATAAATCCACGTATATGCTCTTTTGCTTCTTCAAGACTTGCCCGTTCATACGAAATAGAGAAGTCAACCTCTTGATGAACTCGTTGTACTGGTTCTCCATTTACCATTTCAAAGCTGGTTCGTAAGGTTTCGTGACGCTCGATCAGCTTCTGGAAGGCTTCCTCCACCCGCTGTTTATCCAACGAGCCTTCAATCATCACGATGTCTGGCATATTGTAGCTAATTTCGCCACCTGTGAACTGACTTAAAATGTATAAACGTTTTTGTACAGAAGATACAGGGTAATACTCTCGCTCCTCAGTAACTGGAATTGAGGTATAAGTACTTTGCTCCTTACCAGCTATTACGTTGGCCATTTGCTCGATAGTCGGGTATTGGAATACATCCCGAAGAGGAAGATTTTTGTTCATTTCTTTATAGATCCTCGCTACCAAGTTTGTGGCACGTAAGGAATGCCCACCGATTTCAAAGAAGTTATCTCTTATTCCGATGGTTTCTAGTCCTAGTACCTCTTGCCAAATTTGTACCAGCTTAACTTCCATCCAAGTACGAGGTGCCGCGTATTCTGCTCCAGTGTGAATGCCTCCTTCTGGGGCAGGCAGTGCGTTACGATCAATCTTTCCATTTGGTGTAAGTGGCATTTGTTCCAGTTGAATAAAGTAAGTCGGAACCATATAGCTTGGTAATTCCTGAGACAATTGGGCTTTTAGATCATGGACAGTCAGTTGCTGATTCGCTACAAAATAAGCGCATAACTGCTGCTGACCCTCTTGATCTCCACGTGCAATGACCACTGCCTCCGCTACCGAGCTTACCTGTAATAGCTGTGTCTCTATTTCACCTAGCTCGATTCGATGGCCTCTAATTTTTACCTGATGGTCAATCCGACCAAGATACTCGATCGTTCCATCTGGTAGCCATTTGGCCAAATCTCCTGTTTGATAAATTCTTTCTCCTGGTACAAGCGGGTTCTCAACAAACTTCTCTGCCGTAAGCTCAGGACGATTCCAATAGCCTCTTGCCAATCCTTCACCTGCGATGCACAGCTCCCCTGCAACCCCGATCGGTTGTGGCTGACCCTCAGCATTTAACAGATAGAAGCGTGTATTGAGAAGCGGCTTACCGATTGTTATTTGCTCCTCATCTGTCACATCTCCGACTGAAGACCATACAGTGGTTTCCGTTGGCCCATACATATTGTATAGACTTGCAGATGTATTCTTGCGCAACGTCTCCAGCAAGGAAGTAGGCAGTGCTTCTCCCCCGAGCATAATTACTTGTAGCTGTTGCAAGCAATCCAGATAGTTAGACGATAGCAACATCTGCATACGGGATGGCGTCATTTGAATCATGTCTATTTGTTGTTCGACAATCGCATCACTCAATGCTTTTGGATCTGTTTGCTGATCTGTATTAGCTAAAACGACTCTTACTCCTTTACTTAATGCTAGGAACGTCTCTAACACGAAGATATCAAACGAGATCGTGGTAACAGATAAGAGGGACTTGCCTTGAACAAATTCAATTCGATCTGTGATACCTTGTATCAGGTTTACGACCGACTGATGCTGAAGCATAACCCCTTTTGGTTTACCTGTTGATCCAGACGTATAGATGACATAAGCCAAATCATCGGAACTACCCAACGCATCTAGATTTGAGCCGTCATGATGATAAGAGGCTTCCTCATCTAACGAGATACGTCTGTTTACAAAAGTGAGGCGATCGTGCAATTGGTTTTGCATGACGACCAGCTTGGCTCCAGCGTCCTCTAGCATGTAACGGATACGTTCTTCTGGATATTCCGGATCAATCGGTACGTAAGCCCCGCCAGCCTTCAAGATACCTAATAATCCGATCATCATTTCTAAAGAACGTTCCACCATAATACCGACTAGCTGATCTGGCTGCACACCTTCAGCACGTAGTGTGCGTGCCAATTGGTTAGCTCGTTCATTCAGTTCACGGAATGTCATCTGCTGTCCTTCGCAAACCACGGCCACTTGATCTGGTGTACGCATCACCTGATCCTCAAATAACTGGTGAATCGTTTGTTCACGAGGATATTCTGCTGTTGTATCATTAAACGTTTCAAGAATAAACGCTTTCTCTTTAGCTGTTATCATCTCAAGAGTAGCCAGCTTTTCATGTGGATCATTAATAATGCCATCGATCACCTGTAGGAAATGCTCTGCCATCCGTTCTATGGTCTCACGTTTGTATAGTGAGGTAGCATATTCCATTCCGCATCTGATGCCCTCTGCTTCTTCCATTGCATTCAAAGTTAAATCAAACTTGGCAACACCATGCTCATCTGCATACGGAGTAAATGTCAAGTCTTCAATAGCAAACTCCTCATTCTCCATATTTTGCATGATAAACATTGTGTCAAATAATGGATTTCGGCTGAAGTCACGAGCCAGTTGCAATTGCTCCACCAGTTCCTCGAACGGATACTCCTGATTCTCAAATGCTTCTAACGCATGTTCCTTGACTTCTTGCACAAACGCATAGAAGGATTTTTCTTTTGCAGGCTGAGTCCGGATCGCTAATGTATTAATAAACATACCAATCAAGTTTTCTAAATCAGCATGAGGTCTACCAGCAATTGGCGTTCCGATGATGATATCTTCTTGTCCGCTATATTTGTGAAGCATCGTTGAATAGCTAGCCAGTAAAACCATAAATAAAGTAGAACCGGTCTGAGCTGCGATCTCTTTTAATCCCTTACTACGTTCTTTGTCAATGAAGAAATCAAAAGTATCTCCTTGATAAGTTTGTATCGCAGGTCTGACAAAGTCCGTTGGCATATCCAAGACTGGAATTTCTCCGCGGAAAACATCTAGCCAATATTCTTCCTGCTTGTTCATTTGTTGGCTTTGTACTTCCTCTTGTTGCCACACTGCATAATCCTTGTATTGAATTCGAAGCGGTGGCAGCTCCTCACCTTTGTATAATTGAACGAACTCATGTATCAGAATGCTTGAAGATGCACCATCAGAAACAATGTGGTGTATATCAAACAGGAGGAGGTGTCGATTTATGCCAAGCTCGATGAGTCCGACTCTGAGAAGCGGCGCTTTTTCCAAATCAAATGCGCGAACAAAAGCTCTAATTAGATGCTTCGCTTCTTCTTCAGTTGCCTGTGCATACTCTACTTCAAACTCTACTTCCTGATACACCCGCTGAATTGGCTCTCCATTTATCATTTCAAAGCCAGTTCGCAGTGCTTCATGTCGTTCAATCAATTTTCTAAAGGCTTCCTCTAAGGATGTTCGCTTAAGTGGACCCTCTATTAGAAGGACGCTCGGCATATTGTAGCTGAGCTCTCCACCTTCCATCTGACCTAAAACATACAATCGTTTTTGAGCGGATGAGACAGGATAGTAATCTCTTTGCTCAACAATAGGTACAGAAGCATACGCAGCTTGAGAGTTTATATCTGTAATTATTGCTGCCATTTGCTCAATCGTTGGTGAACTAAATACGTCCCGTAACGCTACGTTTAGCCCCAACTCTTTGTGTATTTTAGCCACTAAAGTTGTTGCACGTAACGAGTGGCCTCCAATATCAAAGAAGTTGTCCTTAACTCCAATGTCTGATATTCCCAGTACCTCTTCCCAAATCTGGGCTAAGGAAAGCTCCAGTGAAGTGCGTGGTGCTACATGCTCTACTCCCGTTTGCAGACTACCCTCTGGGGCAGGTAATGCTTTTCGATCAATTTTTCCGTTTGGTGTTAGTGGTAGCTCCTCTAGCTGCACAAAGTATGAAGGGATCATATATGCAGGTAGCTCTTGCATAAGCGTTGCTCTCAAATCGCTCACGATAAGCTGATCGTCAGCTACAAAGTAGGCGCATAGATGCTTTTGTCCAACTGAATCCTCCTGAGCTATCACCACAACTTCTTCAATCGCATGCATCTTCAATAGCTGTGCTTCTATTTCACCTAGCTCAATTCGATTTCCACGAATCTTAACTTGGTGGTCGATTCGGCCTACATATTCGATATTGCCATCTGGTAGCCATCTGACTAAATCACCTGTTCTGTACATTCTTTCGTTGTCGACAAATGGACTGTCTACAAATTTTTCTGCTGTCAGATCAGGGCGATTCAGGTAACCACGCCCCACACCTATTCCAGAAATATACAGCTCACCCGGAATTCCTACAGGCTGTATTGCACGATTCTCATCTAAAACGTACATTTTTACGTTAGGCAGCGGCTTTCCTATCGGTAGATTCAACGACAAGAGATTTGTCGTCTGCTCATAGAAGCTTGAATCAATGCACGCTTCTGTCACACCATAGCTGTTAAGAATGCGCATCTGGTCACCAAATCTACTTAACAACTGAGCAAAAGCTTCTACAGGGCATTGGTCTGAACCTACAATCAGCGTTTTTAATGTATGGATATCTAGCTGGTTCTCGTAGACGTAATCCATAAGAGGAATCACGATAGCTGGTGTTGATTCAAAAATGCTAACCTGATGCTTACTAATTAGCTCATAGATGCTAGCAGGGTCCAATCTGGCATGACTTGGGCAAATAACTAATTCCCCGCCATGTAAGAGAGCACGTACATAATCACCTGTGAATACGTCAAAGGCAAAACTAGCCCATTGCAAGACTTTTGGATGTTGTTCATGCAACCCATAGGCTACTTTCCAAGCATTGGACATAGCAGTCAATTGCTTGTGCTCAATCATTACACCTTTTGGCTTGCCAGTTGTTCCTGACGTATAGATAACATAAGCTAGGTGATTTGGTGATTGTATCGGTTCCAGATTTGAACCATTTTCACTATAAGACTCTGGCTTATCCAGAAGCAGCATGCTTCCCATAAAGGCAACACGATCTTGTAAGTGGCTTTGTGTAACAATTAGGCTTGCTCTCGCATCCTCTAACATGTAGCTGATACGTTCTTCTGGATACTCAGGATCAATCGGAACATAAGCAGCACCCGCTTTTAGAATTCCTAAAATCCCAATCATCATCTCAACAGAACGCTCCACCATGATCCCTATCAGTTGATCAGCTTGTACACCCTTACTTCTCAAGGTTCTGGCTAACTGATTTGCCCGTTCATTCAGTTCACGATAAGTCAACTGCTCGTCTTCGCACACAATTGCCACTTGATCTGGTGTACGCTCTACCTGATTCTCAAACAATTGCTGAACAGTCTTCTCTTCCTGATAATCAGCTATTGCGTTGTTAGAATGATGTAAGATTTGCGCTTTTTCTTCAGCGGTTACCAGTTCCAGTTGATCTACAGATACCTGCGGATCATTGACCACTTGCTGTAGCATGTGAACAAAATGGCCCAAAATCCTGTCAATTCCTGCTTGATCAAAGACAGACGCATTGTACTCGATATGGACTCTAATTTCTTCCCCAGGGAGAATATTTAGATTAAAGTCATAGTTTGTCTGTTCTACAATCGAAACGTTAGCAACCTCAAAGGCTTCCGGATTATTACCACCGACTTGCTCCATCTGTTGTTCCATCGGATAGTTTTCAAATACCATAATATGGTTAATCAAATCTTGTTTTTGTTCAGACAAGGCTTGGATTTCATAAAGTGGATACGTGTCATACGCATGAGATGATATTGCATGCTCCTGACTTCGTTTCATCACTTCAGCAAATGTATCACCAGCCTCAGAACGAACACGTATCGGAATGGTATTAATGAACAGACCAATCATGCTCTCTACATCTGGAATATCAGCCGGTCTTCCTGAAACAACGCTTCCGAAAACAACATCTTTACTATCATTGTACTTCTGAAGCATCAGACCCCACACGGTCTGCATTAACGTATAGATTGTCACCTGATGTTTTCTTGCAAGCCCATTCATCTGTACAGTCAGTTCTCGACTCAAATCGCAGAAACGATGGTCGAAAACCGGAAGTTCTTTTCTTGGAAGTTTCTCTTTTGGCACTGTCGTTTGTTGGTCATACCCAGCCAAATAATTGCTCCAATAGCTAGATGCTTCCTGCATGTCCTGGCGCTCTAACCATTCGATATAGGCACTATATGGCGGAACATCAGTCAATCTCGGTTCTCTATTTTGCATGATGGCAAAGTAGCATTCAAACACCTCTTGAGCAACCAGAGATAAGCACCAGCCATCCATGAGAATATGATGGGAACTCCAGATGACCCTGTATTCCTCCGTACCTGTTCGTAATACGGATATCCGCAACAGCGTATCCTGACTTAGATCAAATCCTGTTTCTTTATCCTTTTGAATAAAGTCTTTCAAATACAATTCCTGTTCAGCTTTATCCATTCCCAGTAGCTCTTCATAATGAAGAACATGGGCTCTATTTTGGAAGACAACTTGAACTGGTTGATCCTTCCAGTCGTTGTAGAAGCTTGTTCTAAAAATCTCGTGGCGTTGGAACAGCATTTGTAAGCTTTGTCCGAAAACGGTAGCATCAAAGCGTCCAAGCACATCAAATGCCGTTTGTTCAAAATAAGCTCCTGATTGCGGATCCATGAGACTATGGAACCACATTCCCTTCTGCATTGGCGTCATTTCATAAATGTTTTCAATTTCACCAATGTGTTTGGTTTTTGCTTCAATCTGTTCAAGCTCTTCTACTGTCAATCCTCTTAGTAAAACATCACTTGGCGTCAGTTCTGTACGTTCTTTCGATACGCAGTGCTCAATTACTTGACGTAGACTCTCTTGTAAAAGCTTAGTGAGCTGCTCCATCGTTTCGCGATGATACTCTTTGCCACTGTAATGGATTGTCATTGACAAGGCACCATTCGAAATCACGCCATTCATATCCATGGCATATTGCATCGTCGCATTTTCACTCATGTCTGAGCCTTTTGAATATGGAGATAGCTCAATAGCATTGTTTTGCAAGTCCTGATCAAACTGACCGAGATAATTAAAGCTAATCTCAGGTTCAGATGTGAATGCATGCTCCTCACGGCTGTCAGATAAATATCTTAGGATACCGTAGCCAATTCCCTTTTGAGGTACTTGGCGAAGACCTTCTTTAACCGTTTTTATTAATGTAGACATCTGTTTGCCAGCATTCATCTGCAGCAGGACAGGATATTGACTCGTAAACCATCCTACGGTACGTGTGATGTCGACATCTGAAAGAATAGCCTCTCTGCCGTGCCCTTCCATGTTTATCAGCACTTGTTCCATTCCTGCCCAAGAATGAAGCGCTAAGCTTAAGGCTGCCAGCAATAGGTCATTTACCTCTGTGTTATAAGCTCGGTTTGCTTGCTTTAACAACTGCTCGGTTTCCTGCTCTGTCCAATGAACAGTGACAGACTCAACATCCTTCATCAACGAAGCAACTTGTCCGTTATCTTTTGGTAATGGGGAGGCTTTTGTTTGGTCGATTTGCTGCCAGTATTTACGCTCTAGCTCGATTTGTTCACTATTGGCGTATTGGGATAACTGCTCTGCCCATGTACGGAACGAGTCTGTTTTATATGGGAAACGAATAGCTTCTCCCTTAACAGCTTGTTCATAGCCACTTGCAATATCCTCAAACAAGATTCTCCACGAAACCCCATCTACAACTAGATGATGGATCACAATCAGCAGATGATCTCCATCCTCGCATTGGAATAACCCAAGCCTTAGAAGCGGCCCTTCACTCATACTGATGCTCGCCTGCAACTGATTTGCTTTCTCTTCAATCGCTTGAGCGCAGTTGGTCACGTTTTTGAAATCAAAAACATCGAGACTATAGGCTTCCCCTTCATCTACTCCACGGTACCATGCCTGATACTCGCCTTCAGATTCGCGAATTACCATCCGTAGTGCATCATGGTGTTCCGTGATTTTATCCATTACTTTATGAAGAGCGGTTTCATCAAAGCCTTCTGCCCGGTATAGCATCATCGCTTGGTTATAGTGATCGGAGTCTGCATAGGATTGCTCAAAGAACCAGCGTTGAATCGGAGTTAACAACGCTTCCCCTATTACCTCTCCTTGATCAGCTATTGTTGTAACCGAATGAATATGCTTGCTTAGCTCTGCTATTGTTGGATAGCGGAATAAATCTTTCATCTCCAGCTTATAACCTGCCTGCAATAAGCGTGAAGAAACCTGTATAGATTTGATCGAGTCACCGCCAAGATCAAAGAAATTATCCATGATCCCGATTGCTTTTGTACCCAAAACAGCTTGCCAAATGGAAACCAGCATTCTCTCTGCCGCTGTGCGAGGTTCCACGTATTCGATTTCATTCTCTATAGTTCCATCTGGGATTGGCAACGCTTTACGATCAATTTTTCCATTCGGTGTAAGCGGTAGTTGCTCTACTTGCATGAAATACGAAGGAACCATGAAACTCGGAAGCACTTGTGACAAAGCCTCTCTTAGTTCACTTGAAGATAGTTTTTGATCTGCTACAAAATAAGCGCACAAATACTTTCTTCCTGCTTGGTCCTCTTGTGCAACGACGACATTTTCTTTTATCTTCGCGACTTTTAAACACTGTGTTTCTACTTCTCCTAATTCAATTCGGTTCCCGCGGATTTTTACCTGATGATCGATCCGACCCAGATATTCAATATTGCCATTCGGTAGCCATCTTACCAAGTCGCCTGTTCGATACATCCGCTCTCCTGCAACAAACGGATTCTCTACAAACTTCTCTGCTGTCAGCTCTGGACGGTTCAAGTAGCCTCGTCCCACACCTTTTCCAGCTATATACAGCTCACCAGGTATCCCGATAGGCTGCATCACGTTGTTTTCATGTAAAACGTACATTTTAACATTAGGCAACGGCTTACCAATCGGTATATTCATAGCAAAAAGAGAGTCAGTCTGTTCAAAGAAGCTAGAATCAATGCACGCCTCAGTTACCCCATAGCTGTTAAGAATTCGCATGTGCGAGCCAAATCGAGTTAGCAAGGTCGCAAAGGCGTCTGGTGGACATTGATCGGAACCAACAATTAGCGTTTTTAAGGTAAGAACGTCCAATTTGTTGTCATAAATATAATCCATCAGCGGTACCGCAATGGCTGGTGTTGATTCAAAAATAGTAACCTTATGCCCTCTGATTAGCTCATAGATACTCGCAGGCTCTAATCTGGAATGACTTGGGCATATAATCAATGTTCCGCCATGCAGTAATGCTCGGACATAATCTCCTGTAAATACGTCAAAGGAGAAGCTTGCCCACTGCAATACTGTTGGTCGCTCTTCACCTAATCCATAGGCTACTTTCCAAGCATGAGCCATCGCTGTCAATTGTTGCTGCTCAATCATGACACCTTTTGGCTTACCTGTTGTACCAGATGTATAAATCACATACGCTAAATGATCTGGTCCTTGAATTGGTTTTAGATTGGAATGATCGTGACTATATGCTTCTGCATCGTCTAGCATAACGATGCTGCCTGTAAAAGCTACACGCTCCCGCAAATGGGTTTGCGTTACCAGCAGTTTGGCTCCCGCATCCTCGAGCATATAGCTAATGCGTTCCTCAGGATACTCAGGGTCAATCGGTACATAGGCTGCGCCGGCTTTTAAAATCGCAAGAATACCGACTATCATTTCTAATGAACGTTCAGCCATGATCCCTACCAATTGATCAGCTCTTGCTCCAGCAGCTCTCAATGTATGGGCCAGTTGATTTGCCTTTTCATTTAACTCACGGTATGTTAGCTGACTTCCCTCATAAACAACCGCTACCTGATCTGGTGCACCTTCTACCTGTGCCTCAAATAGCTGTTGAATGGTCATTGCATGAGGATATTCCATGTCAGTATCATTAAATACTTCTAGGATTTGTGCCTTTTCTGTTTCTGTTATTAATTCCAGCTCGTTGACACGAATGTATGGATTGTCCGCAATTTGCTCCAAAATGTGTACAAAATGGCCTAGAATCTGTTGAATGCTATCCTGATCATAGACAACTGCATTGTACTCGGAGCAAATATTCATATTTTCTCCTGGGATAATAGATAGGTTGAAGTCATAGTTGGTCTGTTCCATTATCTGGATATTTGCAATCTCAAAGCCCTCATCATCGCCATTGCCCAACTGCTCAATTTGTTCTCCCATTGGATAATTTTCAAACACAATAATATGGTTGATCAAATCTTGCTTTTGTGCAGATAATCGTTGGATGTCGTATAGCGGGTAAGTATCAAATGCTTGAGATGCCAGAGCTTGCTCCTGTCCACGAATCATTACATCCGCAAATGGTTCTTCCTTTGTGCAACGAATACGAACAGGAATTGTGTTGATAAATAGACCAATAATGTTTTCAATTCCAGGAATTTCGGTTGGTCTTCCAGAGACAACACTTCCGAAAACAACATCTTGGCTATCATTATATTTTTGCAAGGTAACTCCCCATGCTGCTTGTACCAGCGTATTAATTGTTACTTGTGTTTGTTTTGCTATCTGGTGCAAACGCTCGGTTAGCTCCTTGCCAAGCTGACGAGTGAACTTCGATGCGGAATAGCCCTCAGGTTTGTTTGACATCTTTCCTTTTGGCAGTAAGGTTTGCTGGTCATAACCAGACAGATACTCACTCCAGTAATCTGATGCCTTAGCCTCATCCTGATTTTCCAGCCACTCCATATAGTTACTATAAGGTGTTACATCACCAAGCTCAGGTTGCTTATTTCCTCGAATGGCAAAATAGCTGCCAAACACTTCTTTTGTCATAAGAGATAAGCACCAGCCATCCATCACGATATGATGGAAGCTCCAGATCAAGTGATATGCTTTGTCATCTATGCGTAAGATTGATACCCGAATGAGTGAATCTTGGGCCAAATCAAAACCTTTTGCTTTATCTTCAACAGCGAAATTAGCAAGATATGCATCACGCGTTGCCTTATCCATTTGACGCAAATCTTCATAATAAAACTCACTGCGTTTGTTTCGATAAGCCACTTGTACGGGTAAGTCTTTTAAGCCATTGTAGAAATTTGTTCTTAATGCAACATGCCTTTGCGTCAAGATTTCTAAACTTTTTCCAAAAGCAATGACATCAAAGCTTCCTTTTAAATCAAATGTCGTTTGTTCAAAGTAAGCTCCAGACGATGGATTCATTAAACTGTGGAAATACATGCCCTTTTGCATCGGTGTCAACGGATAGACGTTTTCAATCTCACCAAGGTGCTGTGTATTCTCCACTAATCGTTCCAGTTCTTCAATCGTCAGGCCTTTTAATAAAATATCACTTGGAGTCAATTCTGCACGTTCCTTAGCTACGCAGTGTCTAATGACCTCTTGTAAGCTAGAACGTAACAGCTCAGCAATATGCATAATCGTTTCGTGCTGATATTCCTTGCCGTTAAAGCCAATCGTAAGTTCTAATACACCTTTGGTAATCAAACCATTCATATCCAGAGTGTATCTGCGTTCCTTTTCCTGGCTGACAGCTTCTCCACTTGAATAAGGCGAAAATTGCATTTCATTGCGCTGTAAATCCTGATCAAATTGTCCCAAATAGTTAAATGTGATCTCAGGCTCCGCCATGAATGTCATACCGTCTTTAGGATCAGATAGATATCTTAGAATGCCGTAGCCAATACCTTTTTGCGGAATTTGACGCAGTCCCTCTTTAATAGTCTTAATCCGCTGACCGATATGTTTGTTCGCACTGGTTTCCAAAACAACTGGGAACTGACTAGTAAACCAGCCAACTGTACGTGAAATATCAATATCTGGAACGATAGATTCCCGACCATGGCCTTCTAAATTCACCAATACTTGTTCCGTACCTGTCCACGCATGAATAGCCATTCCAAGCGCTGTTAATAACAGATCATTAACTTCTGTATTGTAGGCACGATTTGCCTGTTTTAGGAGTTGTTCTGTTTCTTGCTCTGTCCAGCGTATGGTAACGATTTCTCCATCTCGTACATATGACTTCTCCAGAACCTGATCTTTCGGTATCGGTATCGTCTTACTTTGTTCAATTTGATTCCAATAAGCTCGCTCTGCTTCCATCGTCGGACTGTTGGCATAAAGAGACAACTGTTCAGCCCAAGTTTGGAAGGAATCGGTTTTTTGAGGGAGACGAATCTCTTGTCCATTCAATGCTTGTTCGTAACCTGATGCAATGTCCTCAAATAGAATTCGCCATGAGACACCATCAACGGCCAAGTGGTGAATTACGATCAGCAAATGATCGCCATCTGAACATTTGAAAAGTCCAAGCTTCATTAGTGGACCTTCTGTTATGTTGATGCTGCTTTGAATCTCATTTGCTTTCGCCTCAATTACCTGGGTCACTTCACGTTCGTTTCTCAAATCAATTATTTCAAGACTGTATAGCTCTCCTTCATCTATCCCGCGATTCCAAGCCTCATAACCAGCTTCGGTCTCTTTGAACACCATTCGCAAAGCATCGTGATGCTCTACAATCTTTTGTATTACTTGACGCAGTACCACTTCATCGAATCCTTGCTTTTGATACAGGGTGACTGCTTGGTTGAAATGGTGCGGCTCAGCCGATTTTTGTTCAAAAAGCCAGTGATGAATTGGCGTTAGCTTGATTGCCCCAACTACTTCCCTTTGGTCTGCGATTTTGCTAACCGCTTGAAGATGCGGACTTAATTGGGCTACAGTTGGATATTTGAACAAATCTTTAATCTCAAGCTTATAGCCTGCTTGCAGCAAT
Organism: Brevibacillus sp. SKDU10; assembly: GCF_001645205.1. NCBI lineage: Bacteria > Bacillati > Bacillota > Bacilli > Caryophanales > Paenibacillaceae > Brevibacillus > Brevibacillus sp. SKDU10. The sequence goes on from NZ_LSSO01000124.1 coordinate 41,114, forward strand.
CTGGAAGATACCTGAATAGCTTTGATCGAATCTCCCCCAAGATCTAGGAAATTCTCTAAAATACCAATCTGTTGACTTCCCAAGACTGCCTGCCAAATCGAAACCAATGTTTGTTCAACCGGTGTACGCGGCTCTACATACTCAACTCCTGTTTGCACGCCACCCTCTGGTGCAGGCAGTGCCTTGCGATCAATCTTTCCGTTTGTAGTAAGAGGCATTTGTTCTAGTTGTATAAAGAAAGCCGGAATCATAAAGCTAGGTAATTCCTGAGCCAGTACGTTTCGAATCTCACCCACAGTTAACTGCTTATCTGCTACGAAATAGGCGCATAGGTGCTTCTGTCCCTCTTGCTCTTCACGTGCAACCACAATAGCCTCTTGCACAGATTCGATTCGTAACAGATGCGCTTCCACCTCGCCAAGCTCGATCCGATACCCACGAATTTTCACCTGATGGTCGATACGCCCTAAATATTCAATATTTCCATCTGGTAACCATCTCGCCAAGTCCCCAGTCTTATACATCTTCTCTTCTGGAGTAAATGGATTGTCCACGAACTTCTCTGTTGAAAGCTGTGGAAGATGCAAATAACCTCTAGCCAATCCTGTACCTGCAATGCACAGTTCTCCAGCTACGCCTACTGGCTGAAGCTGATTGTGCTGATCTAGGATATACACCTGTTTGTTTGCAATTGGTCGGCCAATTGATAGCTCCTGTTCTGGCTGCGTTATGGATAGCGATGTAGTAACTACACTGCTTTCAGTAGGACCATATTCGTTGCAAATTTCAATGCTTGGATTCAATTCCGCCACTTTTTTTACAAGGGAGGCAACAATCTTCTCTCCACCAACTACAATGTTTTTTACTGACTGTAAATCTTGAGGATTCATTGTTTCGACAATTGCCCATAAAAAGCTAGGCGAGCTCTGGAAATGTGTCATATGGTGTTGAGTAATTGCTTTTTTGATCGCTTCCGGGTCCTTACTTTCTTCGTCACGCAATACATATACGGTTGAACCGGATGCCAGCGGTCCAAATAAATGGGTAAGGAATGGATCGAATACAAATGGAGTTACCATTAGCACACGATCTTCTGGTGAAAACTGATAAGCGTTCGCCTTCCAAAGTATTGTGTTGACAATGCTTGCATGCTCTACCATAACACCCTTAGGCTTACCTGTTGTTCCAGACGTATAGATAACATAAGCCAAATCTTGTGGTCCATGTATCGCTTTAAGATTAGAAGCTAGTGTCTGGTAGGATGTTTCCTCGTCTAACAATAGGATTTTACCTGTAAATGATACTCTCTCCTGTAGATGACCCTGTGTCAGGAGTAAGGCGGCTTTCGCATCCTCAAGCATGTAGCTGATGCGCTCCTCAGGATACTCAGGATCAATTGGGACATAGGCCCCGCCAGCTTTTAAGATGCCTAACACACCGACAATCATTTCTAGCGAGCGTTCAGCCATGATACCAACTAATTGATTGGCTTTTATCCCCTGCTTACGCAATGTTCTTGCTAATTGATTAGCTCGTGCATTTAGTTCACGATAGGTAAGCTTCTCATGCTCGCAAACAATCGCTATTTGGTCTGGTGTACGTTTTGCCTGACGTTCAAACAATTGATGAAGCATGATGTCCTGCGGATAAATCTCTTTCGTATCATTGAACACTGTTAAAATTTGTTCTTTTTCTGCCGCAGTAACCAGTTCTAATTCGTTCACACGCAATTGTGGGTTAGACGTAATTTGCTCTACGATATGGACAAAATGGCCCTGGATTTGTTCAATGCTGGTTTGATCATATACCAAGGTATTATAGCCGTAGCAAATCCCCAGCTCTTCCCCAGGCATGATGATCAGGTTAAGGTCATAGTTCGTCTGTTCCACTGTCTCAATATTTCCAATTGCAAATTTGGATTGTCCAGTGCTTCCCAATTGCTCAATCTGCTGTTCCATTGGATAATTCTCAAACACCATAATGTGATTGATTAAATCCTGTTTTTGTTCTGTGAGCGCCTGTATATCATAGAGTGGATAGGTATCATACACATTCGATGCCAATGCTTGCTCCTGAATTCTTCTCATTACCTGTGCAGCCGTTTCCTCTGCTTCACAACGAATACGGACCGGGATTGTATTAATAAACAGACCAAGAATGTTTTCGACCCCAGGAATGTCAGCCGGTCTTCCAGAAACCACACTGCCAAAGACGGCATCACGGTGATTATTGTATTTCTGGAGCATAATTCCCCATGCAGTCTGCATCAGCGTATTGATTGTTACTTGATTCTGCTTAGCTGCTTGATCCAATCTCTTCGTAAGTTCTTTACTAAATGTGAAGTGTAATTTGGTTGCCGCATAAGCTTTGTCTTCCTTACCCTGCTTTCTATCATGAATCAGTAGGGTTTGTTGTTCATAGCCAGCTAAATACTCGCTCCAGTAACTGGCTGCACTCTCCTGATCTTGGCGTCCCAGCCATTCAATATAATGGCTATACGGTGTTAGGGCAGCATATTCAGGTTGTCTATTTTCCCGAATTGCGTTGTATCCACCAAATACTTCCTTGACCATGATAGATACGCACCAGCCGTCCATCACTATATGGTGGAAACTCCAAATAAGACGGTACTTTTCATCCTCCATACGAAGAACGGATACACGAATCAAGGAATCCTTAGCTAAATCAAATCCTTTTGCCTTGTCTTCTCTCTTATAATTGGCAATATAGGAATTACGGGTTGCCGCATCCATTTCGCGTAGGTCTTCGTAATAAAGTTCACCATTTTTATGACGATACACCACTTGTATAGGCTGATCTTTAAAGCCATTGTAAAAATTTGTTCGCAGTGCCTCATGCCGTTGTACCCATGCATCTAAGCTTTTAGCAAACGCGGTGAGATCAAAGCTTCCTGTCAAATCAAAGGATGTTTGCTCAAAGTATGCACCTGAATGAGGATTCATCAAGCTGTGGAAATACATACCCTTCTGCATCGGTGTTAATTCATATACGTTCTCGATTTCACCTGTTTCTCTCATTAGTTCCACTAACTGATCAAGCTCTTCAATGCTTAGACCAGCTAATAAAACATCACTTGGAGTAAGCTCTGTGCTTTCTCTCGCCACGCAATGTGTAATCACATTCTGTAGGGAAGACTGCAAGAGCTTAGCTACTTCTTCCATTGTTTCTTTCTTGTATTCTTTCTTACTGTATCTGATGGTCATCTCCAAGCGTCCATTAGAAATCATGCCGTTTATATTTAACGCGGTTTTCATTTCCAGCTGTTCACTTACAACATCTCCAACAGAATACGGTGATAATTGCATCTCATTATTTTGATAGTCCTGATCAAACTGCCCCAGGTAATTAAAGCTAATCTCGGGCTCTAGCTTGAATATTGGTTTACCTTGCAGTGCTGATAAATACCTTAAGATGCCATATCCAATTCCTTTGTTAGGAATCTGACGCAAGCCTTCCTTTACCGCTTTAATTTGATGAGACAGATTCTTTTCCGCTTGTACCTCTACCACTACTGGATACTGACTTGTAAACCACCCTACGGTACGAGTGATATCAATATCCTCAACGATGTCCTCTCTACCATGCCCTTCAAGATTTACGAAGATTTGCTCCATACCTGTCCATGCATGGATTGTCATACCAAGTGCAGTGAGCAGCAGATCATTTACTTCTGTTCCATAGGCGCGATTTGCTTGCTTTAGCAATTGTTCCGTTTCCTGTTCAGTCCATTGAACGGTAATCACTTCACTATCGCGTACCAGCTTCTTGACTTGTACATAATCCTTAGGAAGTAATTGCATCTCCATTTGCTCTAGTCGCTGCCAATACTTTTGTTCGTTCTCCATAGCCGCACTATTCGCATAAAGTGATAACTGTTCGGCCCATGTTTGGAATGAATCTGTTTTTTGCGGTAATTGAATGGCTGCCTCATTCATTGCTTGTTCATAGCCTGTAGCAAGATCTTCAAATAAAATACGCCATGAAATTCCGTCTACTACCAAGTGATGAATAACCATTAATAAATGGTCTCCATCTGAGCAATGGAACAAACCAAGTTTCAGAAGCGGACCCTCATCTATATTGATACTACTTTGAATTTCGTTTGCTTTCTTTTCAATCGCCTTGGAGCAATCCGGGTTTCCTTTGAGATCAATCACTTCTAGGGTATATAAATCCCCTTCATCCACTCCACGGTTTCGTGCTTCGAATCCACTATCCGTCTCTTTAAATACCATTCGTAAGGCATCATGATGAGAGACCAGCTTTTGCATCACCTCGCGAAGCGCAGACTCTGTAAAGCCTTGCTTACGGTATAACATGTAGGCTTGGTTGAAATGATGCGGTTCAACTGGCATCTGCTCAAAGAACCACCGCTGTATTGGTGTAAGTTCTACTTGACCTACTACTTCCCCTTGATCCGCCATTTTGCTAATCAGTTGGAGACGAGGACTTAACATCTCTACAGTTGGATATTTAAACAAATCCTTCATTTCCAGCTTATATCCGGATTGAAGTAGGCGAGAAGAAACCTGGATTGCTTTGATAGAGTCTCCACCCAGATCAAAGAAATTATCCAAGATGCCGACTTGCTGACTGCCTAAGATCGTTTTCCAAATCGATGCCAACAGTTGTTCGACTTCATTGCGTGGGGCTATATACTCAACCCCAGTGTCTACGTTTCCTTCCGGTGCAGGTAGCGCTTTGCGATCAATTTTTCCATTTGAGGTAAGTGGCATTTGCTCTAATTGCACAAAGTAGCTCGGTATCATATACGTAGGTAATTCATGAGATAATTCGCTTCTAAGCTTGGCCATACTCAGCACGCTTTCAGCAACAAAATAGGCACATAAATGCTTTTGCCCTGCCTCGTCATCTCTTGCGATGACAATAGCTTCTTGAACCGTATCTACCTTCAGTAGCTGCGCTTCAACCTCACCCAGCTCAATACGGTACCCACGGATTTTTACCTGATGATCAATTCGACCCAAATATTCAATGGTACCATCTGACATCCATCTAGCCAGATCGCCCGTTTTGTACATTCGTTCCCCTGCGCTAAAACGGCTGTTCACAAATTTTTCTTCAGTAAGCTCTGGTCGATTCAGATAACCCCGCGCTAGCCCGACGCCAGCTATGCATAGTTCGCCTGCAACACCGATAGGTAGCAAATGACCTTCTGCATCAACAATGTAGATGCGATGGTTCTTAAGAGGTCGACCGATAGGCACAATCTTTTCTGACATTGACTCGCGATCATAAGACCATACGGAGGAGCAAATCGTATCCTCAGTCGGACCGTAGGCATTGAAATACGACACGTGATCTTTCCATTTCTGCACTAATTCAACAGAAGAAGCAGACCCAGCAGTGATCAGTGTCTTTAAACTAGGCATATTGCTTGGCTCCAGATATATTGCATAAGTAGGAGGCAATGCCGCGACAGTAATTTGATTGGTAGTAATATAGTCCTCGAACAAACGATAATTCATAATGACGGAGGTAGAAGGTATATATAGGGTTCCGCCACAAATAAATGCTTTGAAAAATTCTGCGCACGCTGCATCAAAAGACATGCTGGCAAACTGCACGATTCGATCATCCGCGCTAAGTCCCAAATGGTATTCAAAATACGTTTTTAAATTGCACAGCCCATGATGCTCTACCATAACACCCTTTGGTTTACCGGTAGTTCCAGATGTGTAAATGACATACGCCAAATCATTTGGTCCAGTAATTGATTCAACATTGGTATCGTCTGCGCTGTACACTCTCTCATCATCTAGCGTTAGGAATGTTCCATTGAAGGTAATTTGCTGCTGTAAATGGCTCTGGGTGAGCAACAGCTTAGCCCCGGAATCCTCCAGCATATAACGAATCCGCTCTTCTGGATATTCTGGATCAATAGGAACGTAGGCGCCTCCAGCTTTTAATATCCCAAAGATACCTATTATCATTTCTAACGAACGTTCTACCATGATACCGACTAGTTCGTTTTTCTGAACTCCCTCTGCTCGCAGGGTTCGTGCCAGTTGATTTGCTTTCGCATTCAATTCACGATAAGTTAATGGTTTTTCTTCATAAACAACTGCCACTTTATCAGGGTTTTTCGCTACGTGTTCTTCAAATAACTGGTAAACCGTCTGCTCACTCGGATAGTCAGCCTGCGTATCATTGAACACATTGAGAATTTGCTCCTTCTCAATAGGTGTTACAGCTTCCAATTCATTTATACGGGCATCTGGATTTTCAATAATCTGCTCCAGCATATGAACAAACTGCATCGCAATTCGCTTAATGCCAGCTTCATCAAATACATGTGCATTATAATCCAGCAAAAGCTTCATCTCTTCGCCCGGCATGACAGCTATGTTGAAATCATAGTTTGTTTGTTCTGTTACTTTTACATCTGCAATCGTGAAGTTGGCTTGTTTTCCAATCCCCAACTGCTCCATCTCATGATCGATCGGATAGTTTTCGAATATCATAATATGGTTAATTAAATCTTGTTTTTGTTCCGTCAGCCCTTGAATTTCATAGAGCGGATGCGTATCGTACGCATGCGATTGCAGAGCTTGTCCTTGTACCTTTCGCAATACTTCACGTAACGTATCTGTTCCCTCGCAACGAATCCGCACCGGAATGGTGTTAATAAATAAACCAATTACACCTTCAATTCCTGATATATCAGCTGTTCTTCCTGAAACGACACTGCCAAAAACAACATCGTGATTACCATTGTATTTCTGCAATAAAAGCCCCCATGCAGTCTGCATGAACGTATTAATTGTTACCTGATGCTGTTTAGCTACTTGATTCATTCGCTCTACAAGCGTCTTATCAAGAACGTTGATCACTTTCTTAGCAGAATAGCCTTCTTTATTTGGTTGTTTTTCTTTGGGCAAGATGGTTTGACCCTCGTATCCTGCCAAATACTCACTCCAGTATTTCGTTTTCTCTTCCTCATTTTGATGCTCTAACCAATCGATGTACTGGCTATATGGCGTTACAGCTTCCCATTTAGGTTGTCTATTTTGTAGACTAGCAAAATAGCCTTCGAACACCTCTTTGGTCATAATTGGCAGGCACCAGCCATCCATCACGATATGATGGAAACTCCAAACAAAATGGTAGGTATCTTCTGTCAAACGTAAAATTGATACCCGCATCAAAGAATCTTCTGCTAAATCAAACCCTCTGCTTTTATCCTTTTTGGTAAAGCTACTCAGATAATCCTCATATACAGCTTCGTTCATTTCTCGCAAATCTTCATAATATAGCTCACTATTTTTCTGGCGGAATACAACCTGAATAGGGTCATCTTTTAAACCATTATAAAAATTGGTTCTTAACGTCGCATGTCTTTGGGTGAAGGTATCTAGACTCTTCCCAAAAGTGATGACATCAAAGCTGCCCTTTATAGTAAACGTTAATTGCTCAAAATACGCCCCTGAATATGAATCCATCAGGTTGTGGAAGTACATCCCCTTCTGCATTGGTGTTAAATAATAAACATTCTCAATTTCACCAATATGCGCTGTCTGTTCTACTAATCGCTCAAGCTCTTCAACTGTCAAGTCTTTTAATAATAGGTCACTTGGTGTTAATTCTACCTGTTCTTTTGTCACGCAATGCGCAATGACCTGTTGTAGGCTGTCTTGTAAGTATTTTGCTAGCTGCTGCATAGTTTCGGTATGATATTCTTTACTGCTGTAACTAATCGTAAGCCTCAACGATCCATTGGTGATAATTGCATTCAAGTCAAGAGTATATTTTCTCTTCGCCTGCGGACTCACAAATGCTCCACTTGAATAATGGGAAAGCTGAAGATCATTATGCTGTAAGTCCTGATCAAATTGCCCCAAGTAGTTAAAACTGATTTCAGGATCCAATTTGCTTATGTCCTGCTTCTCGGATTTATCCAAGTATCGTAAAATACCGTATCCTAAACCCTTATGCGGAATTTGACGCAGCATTTCTTTGACCTGCTTAATCCGGCGAGAGATTTCCTGATCCGCATCCATTTGGAGCATGACAGGGTACAAGCTTGTAAACCAGCCCACCGTCCGAGTGACATCGATATCTTGATGAATCGATTCGCGACCATGACCCTCTACATTCACCAAAAATTGATTTTTGCCCGTCCAATCGTGTAAAGCCATTCCTAACGCAGTAAGCAATAAGTCGTTAACTTCCGTGTTGTAAGCGCGATTTGATTGTTTCAATAATTGTTCTGTTTCTTGCTCAGTCCATTGAATTTCTACAATTTCAGTATCCGCAATGACTGACTGTTCTTGAATAAGGTCCTTTGGCAAATCTATATTTGTAACTTGTTCGATTTGCTTCCAGTAGGCTTTTTCACGCTGCAATTCATCACTATTAGCATAATCAGAGAGTTGCTCTGCCCACTTTTGGAACGAATCTGTCTTTTGCGGGAAGCTGATGGTTTCCCCTCGAAGTGCTTGTTCATAACCGCTCGCGATATCTTCGAATAAAATTCGCCACGAAACTCCATCAACCGCCAAATGGTGAATAGCAATCAGCAGATGATCTCCTTCTTGACACTGGAACAGTCCAATTTTCAGAAATGGACCTTCAGTCAGAGAAATACTGCCTTGAATTTCATTTACTTTAGTCTCAATGATTCGGGCGCAGTCTGTTTCACTTCTCAAATCTATTACTTCAAGACTATACAGCTCGCCCTCCTCTACTCCTCGATGCCACGTTTGATAACCATTTTCTGTTTCACGAACAACCATTCGTAACGCGTCATGATGAATGGCGATCTTTTCCATGACCATACGAAGCAGTGTTTCATCAAACCCTCTTTCCATGAAAAGCATGAAAGCTTGGTTATAATGGTGTTGTTCAACCAGTTTTTGCTCAAAGAACCAGTGCTGAATCGGGGTCAATAAGGTATCCCCTACTACCTCACTCTGATCAGCAACCTTCGTAACCAGCTGAATATGTTGACTTAATTGTGCAATGGTTGGATAGGCGAACAAATCTTTCATTTCCAGCTTATAGCCTGCCTGAAGCATCCTGGAAGAGATCTGAATAGACTTGATCGAGTCTCCTCCCAGGTCAAAGAAATTATCTAATACACTAATTTTCTTAGCTCCTAGAACAGCCTGCCAAATGGATACCAATGTCTGTTCCATAGCAGTACGAGGTGCTACATACTCTACACCCGTTTGAATACTTCCCTCTGGTGCTGGTAGCTTTTTACGATCAATCTTGCCGTTTGGTGATAGAGGCATTTTATCCAATTGTACAAAATAGGATGGAACCATATAGGTTGGCAGCTCTTGTGAAAGCTCAGCTCTTAGTTCACTTACAGTCAACTGCTCGTTGGCCACGTAATAGGCGCACATGTACTTCTGGCCGTTTGCATCTTCTCTTGCAACTACCACTGCTTCTTGAATCGCTTCCATTTTCGATAGCTGTACTTCGACTTCCCCAAGCTCAATACGGTAACCGCGAATTTTAACTTGATCATCAATCCGGCCTACATATTCCATATTTCCATCTGACAACCATTTTGCAAGGTCCCCAGTTCGGTACATTCTTTCTCCAGGCCTAAAGGGATTTTCTATAAATTTTTCCGCGGTCAATTCAGGGCGATTTAAATAGCCTCTAGCAACCCCATCTCCGGCAATGTACATTTCTCCAATAAAACCAACTGGCACTGGCTGCAAGGCTGCATCTAATAAATAGACTCTAACATTATCAGCTGGTACACCAATTGGTACAGAATCCTGAGTGGTATGATTCGGATCAAATGTATAAAGCATGCAGCCTACTACTGTCTCAGTAGGCCCATATTCATTCATAATTTGGACATTCCCACCAAAATTACGATGGATTTTGCTAGCTAGCTGTATATGCAGGTTCTCTCCACCCACGATAAATCTTCTAATACTACTAGTCGTGCCATCAAATTCTTCGATTATCTTTAGATGGGTAGGTGTTAGTTTAATAATTCCAACTTTATTATCTGCAAGGATGTCTTGAATGACTTGTACCTTATCTTCTCCTCTATAAATATAGATCGTATTACCAGAAATGAGAGGAGTGTATATAGATGTAACGGTCAAATCAAACGAAATGGACGAATAAAGCGGGAAATGAATGGTCTCGTCTTGTACATACACTTTTTTAGCCCACCAAATATAATTAACAAGCCCCTGATGAGTGATCATAGCTCCCTTCGGATTTCCAGTCGAGCCTGAGGTATAAATGATATACGCTAAGTCATCCATGCTGTTTACATGTTCAAGATTAGCCCTGCTTCCCTGATACAACTCTTGATTATCTAGGAATAAAGTTTCTATGTTATGATCCAATTTGTCTACATACTTTTGCTGCGTTAGCAAAAGAGTGCTTTGACTATCCTCTAGCAAATACTGAATTCGATCTTCTGGATAATCAGGATCAATTGGTAGATAGGTAGCTCCTGATTTTAAAATACCAAGGATTGCTACGACCAATTCCCGGGAATGCTCTGCCATAATCGAAACAACACTATCAGTAGTAACGCCTTTCTCTCTTAAAAAATGTGCTAATTGATTGGAGGTTTCGTTTAATTCCTGATAAGAGAGTTGTTCTCCTTCAAATATAACAGCCACTTGATCCGGTGTACGGGCCACTTGTTCTTCAAACAACTGATGAATCAGTTTATTACGTGGATAATCCGCTTGGGTGTTATTAAATACTGATAAAATATTATTCTTCTCTTCTTCCCGAAGCAGGGATATATCTGCAATTTTTGAAGTAGGACGATGAATGATTGTTTCAACAATGATAAAGAACTGTTGAACTAGTTGTTCCATCTCTTCATCTGTAAACAACTGTGCTCGATAGTTTAGTTGAAGATTAATCTTTTCATTATCTAATTCGATTACGTTCATTTCAAAGTCATTGATAACGTCCCCACAAAAATTCTCAACAACTTCGACTTTCACATTTTCATACTGCAGGTAATCCATCGCCCGGTACTGTACAGATACGCCAAAGAGACGTTGAAGATCCTTATACTGATGCGTTTCCCGCAAGTCTTGCATCATTTGATTATATGGGAACCTTTGATGGCGTAGGATCGAAATCTGCTCTTTAGATACGGCCTGTAGAAGCGCTAGTAGGTCCATGTCAGGATCTACAAATACTCGTGTTGGCACTGTACTAACGAACATTCCTACCATTTCTTTTTCCTTTTTGGTTGTTCTATTTGCATAGAATGTACCAATAGAAACATCATTCTGCGCTGTCTTTTTATGCATGTAGATGTACAACGCAGTCACAAAGACTGTGAGCATACTGTTATTTGTTTGTTTGCAAAAATCGGACAAACTGTGATACAAACTATCTTCAAGGATTATATCTTTTCGTTTACCAGCAGTGCTCAGGGTAACCGGATTATAGGATTTAAACCCAATCACTTCAGGTAAAGTGCTGAATTTATCAACCCAATACGTTTTATCCTTTTGATAACGGTCTGATTTCTCATAGTCCTGCTCCGTTTGTATAAAGTCGAAGTAAGCATGATTTGCAGCTATTTCTAAAGGCTCACCGTTTGCAATCTGAGAATAGCATTTGTTCACTTGATTCATGAACATTTTTGCAGAGATTCCGTCGCAAACAATATGATGAATTTTGAGGTTATACCAGTATTCTTGATCACTAATCTTGCAGATGGTGAATTTATACAACTCCGAATGGAAAAGTTCAAAAGGTGTACGATTATGTTCATCCAGCCACTTCAATGCTTGAGCTTCCCCGTCAACACCAGAAAAATCTAAACATTCAAACTCTTCATCACTATGCTCCTCCACATATTGCTGAGGAAATCCATTTTGAGAAGTTAATTTAATCCGGAGGGAATCATGCAGCCCAATAATCATATTTAGAGCTTGTTGCAGGGCACTTAGGTTAATATTGCCTTTCAGCTTAACGATCGATGAAATCAACGACACACCCGTATTTGGATAAAGCAATTCAGAGTACCAAATCCTTTGTTGAGGCTGAGTCAACGAAAATAATTGAATCAAATCCTTATTCATATTGCTGCACCTCTTGTTAGACATTATAGTTTCTTATAAAAAATACTATGATTGCTTACTATGTAGATGCTATCGACATGCTGCAGGGTTTGACTGTATGTTAGCAAAAATTAACGTAATCTCTATTACGGAAGTTATGTCTAGGGATGTAGGAAAGGCTTGAGGAAAAAATCGTAAGTTATGAAGAGGAATCATCAAGATGTGAAAGGTTTTTTGTTTATTGATAAAGTTAATACATATGCACCATCACCTCTTTGTTCAAGGATAATTGAAACGGTAGTATGCTACCATAATTGGGCTCCTCTCTTTATGTATAACATATTTTTTGAGCGAAAATCTTGAAGCTATTGTATAGCCATAAATCGCATATTTCATAAAAATATATTTTAAGAACAAATAAACACTTGAAACTTATTATAACATATCAGTATTATTCTTCCATCTGTTTTTTTGTAAATTTTATGAACTTCAATTTATATCTCTATGAATCCCCAGATGAAAAAATATAGCAAATCATAAACATGCTCGCACTGTATTAGTGGATCATGATAGCTTCGTTAGAATTGTTTTCCTCTGCAAATAAACGTTGGTACGGGCCTTCTTTCGCTTTTATTTCATTAGGTGATCCATGATCCACAATAGCCCCCTGTTCCATCACAAAAATGACATCTGCCATTTCTGCTGTTTGTCTCTGATGTGTTACGATCATCACCGTACGTTGACCTTTTAATGCACGAATCGCTTCCCGCACACATGTTTCTGAATGTGAATCTAGAGCAGACGTAGGCTCATCAAATAAAACAATGGGAGCTTTCGATAGTAAAGCGCGGGCAATGGCAATTCGCTGGCGTTGTCCTCCTGATAAACGTGCCATGTCCTCTCCAATTCGTGTTTTGTATCCATCAGGTAGCTCCAGTATAAACTCGTGCGCAAATGCCGCCTTAGCTGCTTCAACAAGCTCCTCCATTTTTGCATCTGGTCTCCCGAATCTAATATTTTCTTCAATCGTACCTTCAAATAAGTGCGGGTCCTGAGGAACGTAGGCTATCAATTCCCTCACCTGTGCAAGCGTGTGAGCTTTTGCATTTTTAGCAAAGTAATAAATATCTCCTTCCGCAGGGGGATAAAATCCTAAAAGCGCTTTTATTAACGTGCTTTTACCAGAACCACTTGTTCCGACAACCGCAGTTAGTTCACCGACCCCAACTGTAAGAGAAACATGATTTAATACCTGATTCATGCCGCGTTGTAGGACAACATCCTGTAACGAGAATGCCTCGGTAGATGAGCAACTTTTGACATGATCGGACTGTTTTTCAGATTCTTCACGAGAGATGACCAGATCAATTTGTTCAACAGGGTGATTCAACAGACCATACACTCTAGCTGAGCCCGATAAGGAATGTTGCAGGGAAGCAATAATTCTGCCAAACTCTAGGAAAATAAACACCATAGTCGTCTGTAACTGCACTAGTTGTCCTAAGACACCTAATTCATTTTTGGTATAGATAAACATGCCAACAACTAACATACCGCCGAACATCACAAAACTAAACAAAAAATTGATAGCATCTAATAGTCCTGTCTTAAAACCCTGGCTATTTGCGGTTTGTGTTAGCTCCTTATTTGTATCAGCCAGATCCTCTCTAACCTTTTTCCCGGCAGAAAAGGTTTTAATAATAGGCAATCCTTCTATAAACCCGGCTATCTTTGCTGTTATTTCTCCCAATTTAGCTTGAAGTCGGTCATTTGTCTCCCTCAACGGCTGTACAAACCTAATATTTACAAACGTGATGCCAATTCCTAGCACGATAAATATGAGAGAGAATCTCCAATCCATGATCAGCATTGTGGTAGTTACCATCACCAAAGTCATCACATTTTGCAAAATATTGCGCATACTTTCTCCATATGCTTCTTCCATGTTGTGTGCATCGTTTATGATACGAGACACCATTTCACCAGGATGATTAGCTTCAAAATAAGAAACGGGCAGCTTGGTAAGATGTTCGTACAGCGTTACTCTAATATCGGCCATCGTCTTTTTTATGATTCGTTGTAAACTATAGTGAATAAAAGGAACTGCTGCGCTAAAAAAAAGAAAGGTTAGACTTATCAGGATGGAGGATCGAACCAATGACTCTAAGCTGCCATTTACTGATGCCGTAATTAGTTCGTTGAGCGCAAAGCTGATCGCTACTGGTAATGCCCCCATGATGGTGCAGTCGGCCAGTAAAGCGAATAGATAAGCTCGCCGTCGTGATTTTAGAAATATCAGCATATCCTTCCATTCTAAATAGGCCTTTTGAATTCCGTGTAATCCCATTGTATTCCTCCTATTTACTTCACTGAAAGGCTAGGCTGTATGAGATAGTGATCCTGAACCTGTGGATCGTAGAGCTTTCGATACAATCCGTTTGCCTTCATTAATTCTCGATGGGTTCCCCGTTCTACAATATTTCCACGATCCAACACCCAAATTTCATCACAATGTCGAATGGAAGAAAAACGATGTGCCACCATCACAACGGTCTTATTTTCTAAAAGCTTTTTAAGTCCTTCTTGGAACAAAAGCTCTGACTGAGCATCCAAAGCCGAAGTAGGCTCGTCCATGATAATAAAGGGCGCATTCTTTATAAAGGCGCGTGCAATGGCTATCCGTTGTTTTTGACCACCAGATAATTGGAAACCTCCCTCACCCACAACAGTTTGATAACCCTGAGACAATCCCGAAATAAATTCATGTGCATTCGCTAGTTTAGCTGCTTCTACAATTTCTCCAAGGGTTGCATCTTCTTTTCCAAAGGCAATATTCTCCGCAATCGTCTTAGAAAACAAAAAGACATCCTGTGGGACATACGCAATAAAGGATCGTAGCGAAGCGACATCCCAATTTTGTGAATAAGAATGATCGCCTTTGACCCGGAAATGTCCCGTATTTGGAACATAAAGGCCGCAAAGCAGTTTCACAATCGTTGATTTTCCGCCTCCGCTTGGTCCAACAATCGCGATATGCCTGCCCGTTTTTAGCTCAAAATCTAAATTATGTAACACGGGAGGTTTTTGTTCATCATATGTAAAGGAGATTTGGTTGAATTGTAAACAAAAATCTTTCGCTAAATAATCCTTAGGTATCTCTGCGGGAATGATTTCCTCTTCAGGTAAAGACAGAATCTCCCCCGTACGTCTATACGATCCTAGTGCTTGTTGAAATTGAATGATTAATTCGGGAAGAACTGAAACAGGCTGTATAATATGTCCCAAGAAATAAATAAAGGCAATTAACTCCGCTGGTTTCAATTCCTGGTGGGC
>NZ_LSSO01000125.1:0-673 GCF_001645205.1 Brevibacillus sp. SKDU10
CCTTCATCATGAAAATTTGTCGATATACCAAATGACATAGTAGGGTATAGAATGTAGGAATTTCCTTAAAATATTGTTCATGATTTAAATTCGTTTTGTACTCATAACCAATAATATGTTTTTTATTTAAAACAACAATTTCAGGTTTATTCATAACTAGATCACCTCTCGTCTTCATTTTGTAATCCAAAAAGTTCATTTTTTTTTGTTGTTTTATAATAGTTACCCCTCTTCTATATTTAGCTGGGGTCAATCCAAAACAATTTACAAATGCTCGGGTAAATGCTTCCTGGGAACCATATTGAAAAATTAACGCTATTTCCAATATGTTCTTTTGCGTTTCCTTCAGTAATACTGCAGCTTCTGAAAGTCTTCTGCTTCTTATATACTCCTGTACAGAAAAACCTGTAATAGCTTGAAACATCCGTTGGAAATGAAACGCGGAAAAACAAGATTTCGAGGCAATTTCACTAATTTTTAATTCCTCTTGTAGATTCATTTCGATGAATTCAATGGAATCTTGTATTCTTTCGAAGTAATCCATTCGTCAACACCTCTTGGATATTCATCTTACACTTCCTGCAAAAAATATTTTTGATAACTTGTGCTGCATTTCCAGGTAAGGTGTTTCATTTTTTATGGAAAATAAAATTGACCCTCTAGGGCTTCCTAG
>NZ_LSSO01000126.1:0-959 GCF_001645205.1 Brevibacillus sp. SKDU10
TCCCGATCATATTGCGCTTTCTCATGCGGTAGAAACAGCCGTGAAACGTTATGAAGAACAACTAGCCCAGCAGGAATATCCCGATTTGTATTATGTCTCCATTCCCCATTATTACGATCATTGTATGGAGCGTCCTCCACAAGCAACGTTCCCTATAACAGCAAAAGTTGATATTTCAAAATATAAGGATCACAAGGGGAAGGCATTGCAGGCCTACAAGAGTCAGGAATATTCAGTCAATAAAGCGTTCCCTGGAGTGCTACAGGGTGATTTTTCCGTAATAAACCCTTATGAATATTACACACTGGTACGTTCAAGGGGACGAAATGAGTTTCAAGATGAGCATGGTCGCAAGCTACAGGCAGCGAATATCCCGACTTTTTGCTTTTTAGAAGGGATGGAGTAAGCCGGCACTACTACTATTGTAATCTGGGATGACATATCAAAAGCTTCGTCTGCTTGTATGCTTCTTTTGTTTGTATTTTTGTTTTGAAAATTACTTTTTTTCTGAACAAACCTTGTCACCCTCTCCTAGCTCCTGTAAGGTAATACAATGGAAACAAAAACTCCCCATACCGTAGACAGATAAAGGAAGTGAGACAGCATGAAACGTACTCTGGTAATGAGCGATATTCATGGAGAATTGGATAAAATGGAACAATTATTAGCGAAAGCGAATTACCATGCAGACAAGGATCAGCTCATCTTGTTAGGCGATTACGTAGATCGTGGACCCAATTCCAAGGGAGTTATCGCGAAAGTAAAGGAATTGACTCAGGCAGGAGCTATTGCCTTAAAAGGAAATCATGAGGATATGATGATTAAGGCCTTAACCATTGCCAATGAATTTTGGATGGGCAGATGGATGCGTAACAATGCGCCTACAACATTGCGCCTCTACGGATTTGAATTGCCTTTAACAGAAGAAGAAGCCTTACAACAGGTGATCAGACCAGAAA
>NZ_LSSO01000127.1:0-951 GCF_001645205.1 Brevibacillus sp. SKDU10
CTTTTCATGATAAATCCACGCTACAGGATCGTTAGCGAAATCGTCTAGAGACGATAAATTCAACTGCCGGTAAAATAACGGTTGATGCACAAAGCACCAGGAACAAAGACATATTTTTTATAGGCTGATGAGAATGGAACGGAGCTTCCTCGCACAGGAAAACAATAAGAATTACGATCATCAGAGCAAAATAACTAATCTTGGCACTTTTACATGTGATTAACTGACCTAGCTCATCCCGTTGCTCTTCTGCTGAATTCCATGAAATTGTATTGAGAAAAAACATCAAAATAATGGGGATACTAATCAGGTCACTGAATCCTAACTGCTGACCCTGCACATATTTAAAAAGGTTATAGCCTACGATAGCAAGCACTGCGATCCCCGAAATAATTCCCCCAATAAGTCTTTTATTTCCAATTGGCATCTGACGCACTCCTCATCCTTCATTGCTAGTCTTATGACTTTTCATTTTTTAAACATAAAAATGGTATCAACAGTCCCGCCCAATACATAAGAAAGCTGGAAAGCAAGAACCAGACTGGGATCGTATTTGTTATTTTCAATTGCATTTATCGTCTGCCTTGACACACCGCATGCTTTGGCTAAATCATCCTGGGACAGCCCAAGCGCTTTCCGATATTCCTTTATTTTATTCTCCATGAAATCCCCTCTCAAAAATGTAAAACACATTTGACATCATCTTACTAGGAAAGGATCACAAATGTCAAATATATTTTACAAAACACTTTAACCCTGCCTGCTCCCTCTCAATCATAGGATGAATCCAGGTTGACTACACAAAAAAATGCCTGAGAGCGAACATTCCTTCGCTTCAGACAGCATTATCAGCCCTTCAGTACGTACCTAAACATAGGGGCCGTTCTATTCCGATATTTTTTTCTATGCTAGATAAAATGCTCTACTTTGGATAAATCTCCAGTCAAGACA
>NZ_LSSO01000128.1:0-790 GCF_001645205.1 Brevibacillus sp. SKDU10
TCATCCACCCGCTGGTGATCATGCTGACCGTACCGCTGGGCGTGCTCGGCGCGCTGATCGGCCGGGCGATCAGCGGCGGTACGCTCAACCTGTTCAGTCAGATCGGCATCGTCATGCTGGTCGGGCTGGCGGCCAAGAACGGCATCCTGATCGTCGAGTTCGCCAATCAGTTGCGCGATGCCGGGCGCAGCGTGCGCGACGCGATTGTAGAAGCCTCGGCGGTGCGCCTGCGGCCGATCCTGATGACCTCGCTGGCCTTCGCCCTGGGCGTGGTGCCGCTGATGCTGGCCAGCGGCGCCAGCGCCGAGACCCAGCACGCCATCGGCACCGGCGTGTTCGGCGGCATGGTCAGGGGCACGGTGCTGGCGATCTTCTTCGTGCCGGCATTCTTCGTCTGCGTGGTGGGACTGCAGGAGCGGGTGGCGCGCTGGCGTGCGCGACGCGGCGGGGGTGCGTCTGCCGAGAACTAAACCGGCGCTGCCGCTGCCATTGTGGCCGTCGACTGTCGTGCAGCCGGGCCGCTCGACGTGGTGTGCTTTTCCGATGGCGCAATGCGTCGGGACTGAAGTCCCTCCCACAAGGATGCCTTTCCAACAAGGGTGTCCTGCCCCTTCCCTGTGCGAGGCGACTGCCGAAGGCGGCAGTCGCCAGCCGCCGCACCGAACCTGGTGGGCGTCAGCGGTGATGCCGCCGCGACACGCGAAACCGAAAGCCGACGGACACCTTCCGTCGTCGGGGCTGAAGTCCCTCCCACAAGGGCGCCTTTCCCACAAGGTGTCCTGCCCCTTCC
>NZ_LSSO01000129.1:0-840 GCF_001645205.1 Brevibacillus sp. SKDU10
TCTTTCGTTTTATACATTTCTTTTAAGCCATTTTAAAACCAAACAAATCATACAACTAAGCCACATGATCCACTTTTAAAATGTATAACATGTATAAAAGTTTCCTGGCATCGTCAGAACTTGTATTCAGATTTTTTACAAGGCACCTATAGCATCGATTATAAAAATATAGATTCTGATAGATTCTAAAAAACAGCTTATAGATTCTATAACCAACTTTATTTTTTGACTTTATACATTCTCATACATGCTTTATTTTGAATTTTAAGGGGTCATTTTAAAGAAATAGGGATAAATCATATAGTTTTATATCCAAAAGTTTATAAACGCTCTTAAAACGCAAATATGAGCCAAATAAATATATTTTGATTTCACAAAATGATTTTTTCTAAAAACCAGTGTCGATTTTTAAGACACTGCCCATCTACATGCAAATTAATTTGCATACATTTTTTATAGTTCCCACAGGGGCAGACGACCATATATTTAACAATAAAAAAGTGTCAGTCTAAGACCAACACTTTATGTTTCTTCTTCAATTTCATCAATCATTTGATGATTTAATTCCCTTTTTTCTTGTTCTGTTAAATCATGCAATTCACTCGCTAAATATTCTTTTTGTTTCCAAATATAAAAAATTTGATAGATATATTCAGTTGGATCAATCTCTTTTAAATAATCTAAATCGCCATTTTTTAATAACTTTCTCGCCTCTTTAAATAATCCCGAATACACTAACACCTGCTTACCTTTTAAAGAACGATAATACGCGTCGAATACTTTTTGATTAATTAAATAATCACTATCTTTACCAGAATACTTAGCCATTTCATATAACTC
>NZ_LSSO01000130.1:0-652 GCF_001645205.1 Brevibacillus sp. SKDU10
CGTTAAACGTTGCCACCATATCGTCGCCGATTCGAGCAAAATCGAATTCATCGAAACTCGCTTCATTCAAATACAGCACATCCTCACCATATACGTCGGCGTTGACGACAGTATCGTCTCCTTGCCCACTGCCGTAGTAATACGTGTCGTCACCATCGCCGCCGGCCAAGGTATCGCGGCCACTCCCGCCATACAGCTGGTCACTTCCATCCCCACCAAACAGCACATCGTTACCGGCTCTGCCGAAGAGGGCGTCGTCGCCATCGAGGCCGCGCAGTACATTGTCGCGGTCATTTCCGGACAGCATGTTGCCCAATGCATTGCCTGTGCCGATCGTGGCATTTCCGACCAGGAGCAGCGCTTCAAGGTTGTCGCCTAACGTAAAGTCGATACTGGCCACCACCGTATCGCCGCTGCGGCTGCGATGCTCCCCTGGCACCAGGCGTCCGAAAGGACCCGATTCTGCTCCAGAGGGTTGGGTCGCACTGTTCTCGGTTTGCGATGGTGTCATCGCGATGTCGGTACTCGCTATCGCGAAAGAGCCCTCGCCACTGTCGTCGGCTTCGACCACCACATCGCCAACGCTGTCGACAAAATAAAGATCGTCGCCACCGCCACCTTCCATACGATCGTTTCCGAGCCCACGAGACTA
>NZ_LSSO01000131.1:0-716 GCF_001645205.1 Brevibacillus sp. SKDU10
CAACCCTCAACTCATCTGCTAATTGCCCGATGTTTATACTCTCATTTAAAAACCTAACATTTCAAAATTTACACTTAGTAAGATTAAGAACCATTAAACAAAACCCATTTTATGGTATAATAATTAATATTAACGTAAGGGGTTATGATATAAATGCGATCATACTTGTCTGGAGCAGGATTATCTCTGTTCTTTGCTAATTTAATTTTCTTTATATTTTCTTTAAGTCATACAATTGATTTTTCTGATTTAAGAAAATCAGGTTTTGATGCTGTTATTTTATTTATTTCATTATTTAATTATATTTGTTGCATCTTTGGTTGGCTGTTACTTATTATTTTACGAAAAAGTAGGATTAAAAATTGGCTCATCTTTACATTTTTCTTCATTGTTTTAGGAGGTATTTTCGGGGCTATCCTCTATACTCTTTACCCGCAGGCAATCATTTTACCTTTCATTACTATACTCGGTTCGATTATGTTTTTTATAGCACAAATTAAAAACAATAAGTTTATTTCCCCTTTATTGGGTCTTAGTGGTCCGATTTTCACAATCTTATTGCTTATCATTGTATTTAGCTTCTGAAATAAATGTTTTAAAAGTAATTATAAAATTTCCCCATAAAAACACCTCAACTCTTATATTTGAACGGAAGGGTAAGATCGAGTGTTTCCCTTCAAAACATTCGATCTTTTACGTTTCATATAAGGTAAGGT
>NZ_LSSO01000132.1:0-605 GCF_001645205.1 Brevibacillus sp. SKDU10
CAGTTCATATTCATTAACAATTGTTGCGCACGAAGCGAAGAAAATAATGCCAAACGGTGGTAGTAATGTTGCAACAACATACCTTGGTGGTGAATTTGCCGTTCAAAACTATAATGTGATGGGTGTAGCTAAAGCAAGTTTAGAAGCTAATGTTAAATATTTAGCTTATGATTTAGGCCCGGACAACATTCGAGTAAATGCTATTTCTGCTGGTCCAATTCGTACGTTAAGTGCTAAAGGTGTTGGTGGTTGCAACACAATCCTTAAAGAAATTGAAGAACGTGCACCATTAAGACGAAATGTGGATCAAGAAGAAGTAGGTAAAACAGCTGCTTACTTATTGAGTGATTTCTCAAGTGGCGTAACTGGTGAGAATATCCATGTAGATAGTGGATTCCACGCAATAAAATAATAAATTAAATCAATTGAGTCTGGGACATAAACCCTAGAGAAATAGCCAGTAAATGAGTTTTAACAAATTCATTTACTGGCTTCTTTATTTACAATACTCCGTATTGTTGGCTCGCTTTCTTAGGGGACAGCTTCAGCCTGTAGTCTTCAGCTTGTCCTGTTCCCTCAAGAGTCTCGCCAAAATACTTTGTATT
>NZ_LSSO01000133.1:0-661 GCF_001645205.1 Brevibacillus sp. SKDU10
GACCACTGGTGATCGTCTCGCGCAGACCCTTTTCGACCGAAGGGATGAACTCCTTCGGAATGATGCCACCGGTGATGTCGTTGACGAACAAGAAATCGTCTTTGACGTTGTCGCTCTTGCGCTCTTCCTCGGTCATCGGCGACAGCTCGATCACAACGTGACCGTACTGACCCTTACCACCGGACTGCTTGGCGTGCTTGTAATCAGACTTGACGTCGGACTTGCGGATCGTTTCGCGGTAGGCCACCTGCGGCTTGCCGAAGTTGGCCTCGACATTGAACTCGCCACGCATGCGGTCGACGATGATGTCCAGGTGCAACTCGCCCATGCCCGAGATGATGGTCTGGCCGGATTCTTCGTCGGTCTTGACGCGGAACGAGGGATCTTCCTGCGCCAGACGACCCAGGGCCATGCCCATCTTTTCCTGGTCCGACTTGGTCTTCGGCTCCACCGCCATCGAGATCACCGGCTCCGGGAACACCATGCGCTCCAGGGTGATGATCTTGTCCTGCGCACACAGCGTGTCACCGGTGGTGACGTCCTTCAGACCCACGGCAGCGGCGATGTCGCCCGCGCGCACCTCCTTGATCTCTTCGCGATTGTTGGAGTGCATCTGCAGGATGCGGCCCACGCGCTCTTTCTTCGACTTGACCGGGTTGTA
>NZ_LSSO01000134.1:0-80058 GCF_001645205.1 Brevibacillus sp. SKDU10
TGCTCCTCCTTGTAAGGAAACAGTTATATTATTTCAACTGTCTACCACAAGGGGAGCATATCAATAACTTTCGTCAGAGGGCTTTCACATTATCTTTGTCTCGCTAAATTAAAATAGACCTCATTTATTTCAAAACCTGTTATTTTACGGCCAAGCTTGTTTGCCGCTTCTACTGTTGGGCCAGATCCTAAAAAGAAATCGGCTACCGTTTCGCCTTCCTGACTACTGTTCAGAATGATACTCTCCATAAGTTTAACCGGCTTTTCGGTGGGGTGAATCATTTTTTGTCCTGCTACTTTTGGTATTGGCCAGATGTCCGTAGCTCGACGATTCGAAACACGACGGGCCTTGTTCTTCCCCTTTACAGCAAAAATAATAAATTCGTGCTGATAGCGGTATTGCCACCCCATGCCCATGTGTACTTTGTTCCAGACCAAACAGTTCTTTCCGTAAATCCGACGCGCCGCACCCAAAAATCGCCTCCGAACGTCTGGGACATTCGGTATTGAGATGACAATGGATACTTACAGCCACGTACTACCTAATATGCAAAAAGAAGCTGCACAGCGATTTGAAAATTTTATGCATAAAAAAGAAACTTAAATTGCTGGTTGTCAATTCGTTGTCAATCAGCAATTTAAGCTTAACAAAACCCTATTAAATCAAGGTAAGCAAAGCCACACTCTCCACATGCCCCGTATGCGGAAACATATCCACCGGCTGCACTTCCACAACCTCATACTTCTCCGCTAACACCTTCAAATCCCGCGCCAACGTAGACGGATTACAGGACACATATACCACTTTTTTCGGTTGCATTTGCAAAATGGTTGTTAATAAGGCCTCGTCGCAGCCTTTGCGCGGCGGGTCTACGACGATCACGTCGGCGACAATCCCTTGCTTGCGCCAGTTGGGAATCACGACCTCAGCAGGCCCCACTTCAAAGCTGACGTTGTCCAAACCATTTAGCTCTGCATTTTTTTTCGCATCAGCAATGGCCTCTGGTACAATTTCTACACCATACACGCGCTTGGCCTTCTGAGCTAAGAACAGCGAGATCGTTCCGATACCGCAATAGGCATCAATTACGGTCTCATTTCCTTCTAGCCCTGCGTATTCCAGTGTTTTGCTGTACAACACATCTGTCTGTTCAGGGTTCACCTGATAAAAGGAGCGGGCGGAGATCGCGAACTTAATTGGTCCAATATAGTCGTAAATAACGTCATCGCCCCACAACGTGAAGGTTTGATCTCCGAAAATCACGTTGGTTCTGCGCTCGTTAATGTTTTGGACGATGCTTTTGACTCCTGGCAATTCCGCACGGATGAGCTGGATAAGCTGTTCTCTTTCCGGCAGGAACGCCTCTGTCGTGATAAGCACTACCATGAGGTCTCCTGTTTTGGCACCTACTTTTGCTACGACATGGCGCAATAAGCCTGTGTGCTTTACCTCGTTGTATGGCTCAATTCCTAGACGCTCTGCGATCCGCTTCACCGTGGCTACCACTTCATCGTTGGCTTGATGCTGGATCAGGCATTCGTTGATATCAATAATATCATGCGATTTTTCAGCATAGAAGCCACCGATTAGCGCACCGTTTTCCTCTCCAATCGGCACCTGTGCCTTGTTACGATACCGCCACGGATCTGTCATTCCTAGGGTAGAAAGTACCTTCACAGTCTTTGGTGGTTCATCGTTATGTGATGTAGCCACGGCTGAATGAGAGGAAGCTTTTTCAGAAAATGAAGCTTCACCATTCGCCATTCCTTCTGCTGTAGCCGCTTTCCTGGATACGGTATTTGTTGCCACGCTTTGTCCACTAGCTGCAGCGTCTGCTTCTCCTTTTCCAGCCAAGCTCTTCTGCTGCTCACCCTCGATAGAGAACCCGCCAATTCGGCGCAGGTTATCCATGACGATCTGCTGCTTGTGTCGCAGTTGCTCACTATATACGAAATGCTGTAAGGAACAGCCGCCACAACGATCGTAGACCGGACAGGGCGGCTTCGCTCGATGCTCGCTTGTAGCCGTTATTTCGAGCAACTGAGCATAGCCAAAGCTTTTTTTGGCATGAACGACCTTTGCCTTGACGGTTTCCCCAGGCAATGCGCCTTTCACAAATAAGGTGTAGCCGTTATATCTGCCGACCCCTTCCGCTTCATGGTTCAGACCGGTTATTTCTATGTCCACCACCTGCTCTAGCTGCACAGGGTGATTCTTAGACTGTTGCTCCTTTAATCGATTCGTTTCTTTTCTCTGTTTATTGCCGCGTTGCGATTTTCCTGTTCCTGATTTTCTCACTCTGTCTAGCTCCTTTAACATTGCATAAATCTATGTCATGGTACAAAAATCTCAAAATGATTGGCAAGGGTGTAGCACTCACACGGTAATTCTCCACCCAATTCTCCATCCAGATTTAGAAGTACCTGTTGTTTGTCCCTGGTTGTTGCTTTGATATAATCCGCTTGAAAATATAAAACATGGGGGTCTTTAATGTGGTCCCCTTTGATTGCCATGGTAACGATACGTACGATTTCTGGCAAGGTTGCCTTCTTTAAGACGATGCAATCGAGCTTTCCATCTGAAAGACTGGCTGCAGGGGCTATCTTCTCAAAGCCACCTACAGAATTGCTGTTCGAAATAAGAAAAAGCATAACTTCCTCATCGACCATGACCTGATTACGTGTCTCGATGCGAATATGTGTCGGCGTGATAAATGGAAGCTTTTCTATTCCTTTTAAATAGTAGGCAAGCTGTCCCACCACGGTTTTTAATTTGCTTGGCACTTCGTAGGTTAGTTCGGTTAGTGTTCCACCGCCAGCTATATTAATGAAATAACGGTCGTTCATTTTGCCAACGTCTATTTTTTGCGTGTGACCGGCCGCGATGATTTGACTTGCTTTTTTTAACGATCTTGGTATACCTAAGGCTCGGGCAAAATCGTTGGTTGTACCAGCAGGAATAATCCCCAGCTTAGGTCTATTTTTCTTTTCCGCCATGCCATTGATTACTTCATAAATAGTACCGTCTCCACCGGCTGCGATAACAAGGTCAAACTGTCTGGATACGGCTCGGGCAGCCTCTTTGGTAGCGTCCCCTTCCCCCTTGGTAGCATGACAAGACGTTTCGTATCCGGCCCTTTCCAGCGTCTCTAAAATCTCTGGCAACTGACGGCGAACAGCTTCACGCCCTGAGGTCGGATTATAGATTAGACGTGCTCTCTTCACTCGCGTCCCCTTCTTCCGTTACGTATATATTTTTGAATTTTATCATGATACCATACCCATCATATCCTGTATGACCATTTTTGGGAATCATTATGCGGCTTGTCACATGATTTTGCCTATTTTATCCGCTCTGCTCATGGTACTATTAGTGAAAAGACGACTTGTACGAGGGGTGTATGCAGTTTGACGAAGCGTATGATTGTAGGAGTAGATATCGGGGGAACCACGATTAAGATAGCTTTACTAGATCCGAATGGGGAAATTATTACAAAAACACAAATCCCTACTCCTGTTCCTGAGGGAGAAGATGCTATTATTGGGCAGATGACAAACACGATTGACCAACTGATGGCCGAGCAGGGTTTCACCAAAGAAGAAGCCTATGGAATTGGCATTGGTGTGCCTGGGCCGGTAGATACGGACACGGGCTTTGTATATGAAGCGGTGAATCTGGGTCTTAAGGATACTGCGTTGAAGGCTAAAACAGAAGCTTTAACTGGTTTGCCCACATATGTAGAAAACGACGCCAACGCAGCCGCTCTCGGTGAAATGTGGCGCGGCGCTGGACAAGGGACCGATAACCTGGTTGCTATTACACTCGGTACAGGTATTGGCGGTGGAATCATTATTGACGGCAAGATCGTCCATGGTGTAAAAGGAGTAGGCGGCGAAATCGGTCACGTAACCGTTAACCCAGATGGCCCACTATGCAATTGCGGTAAAAAGGGTTGCATGGAGCGATATGGTTCAGCAACAGCCATTATTTTAGGGATAGAGACAGCGGCGAAGGAAGGTCGCAGTACGTATTTAGCCAAACAACTAGCAGAGAAAGGCTCCTTAACTGCCAAGGATGCATTTGATGCAGCCGCAGAAGGGGATTTAGCGGCTCAGGAGGTCATTGACCAGGCTGCGTTTTATACCGGATTTGGCCTTTCACACATAGCCAACCTACTGAACCCTGCCAAAATCGTAATCGGTGGCGGTGTTTCTGCTGCAGGAGACACCCTATTCGCTCTGATCCGTAAGTCTTTTGATTCCTACACATGGAAAATTGCCGCGGATTCATGCGAAATCCTGCCTGCCACACTGGGTAATGACGCCGGTGTGATTGGGGCTGGATGGCTAGTAAAGCAAGGGGAATCCAAGTAAATCCAGTAGTGATTTCTATCAATAACTATTAGATGGCGATGACTGTTAGAATCGTTATCCTGATTCTGTGATTTCTGTCAGTTCTGCTGATCGGTTATAACTATTATACAAGCTTGGCTCCTACTAAGAGCCAAGCTATTTTTTATTTCACTAATAAATTCTCCCGTTTAAAGAACTTCGCTGCCACTTTAATTGCAATGATTACATAGCAAAGCGAGGTGAACATTACTAGAAGAGCATGCATGGGTTGAAGCTCACCATAGAAAATCTCTTTAAAAATCGCCACTCCATTAAAGATCGGCAGCAAATAGTACGCATATGGAATATCAATCGGATTAAGAGGCATCATCAGGTAAGCCGGTACTAATCCTACCAAGACGAGTGGTGTCATGTATGTCTGTGCTTCCTTAAAGGATTTAGCAAAGGAACTAATACTTAGCATGACGCCAGCAAACATAGCTGCCAGCAATATTAGCACCACAAACAACACGATAAGCGAGCTAGTGGTGAAAAATTGCAAGGAGAGTCCTCCCGCATCGTGATTAATGGGGATGAACGAAAAAATTACCGATACACTAATCACCGAAGCCAGCGAGCTGACGCCGCTCATAATCATGACGGTAAATAACTTCGCTGTTAATACGCTATTAGCTGTTATCGGGGCACTTATCAATGTCTCCAGAGTACCTCGTTCCTTCTCTCCCGCAATTAAATCTGTCGCGGCTGGCAAGCCTCCAGAGATAAGCGAAGCAATCATAAGGATAATTAGAACCCCAGATAAAATACTCCCAGACACCTTCTCATCGCTTGCTACGCTTTCAAATGTAGTTTGCATTGGCTCAATCGCTTCAATCGTCAAGCCCACACGCTGTAAACGCTTGGAGACAACCTCTTTTTCATATTCCTTTATGGATTTTTCAATTAACGTTTTCGCATAAGTAGACTTTTGGTTAGACGGATCGTACCAGACTGTAATATCAACAGGCTCACCAGCTTGCAGCTTACTCTGCAAATGCTCCGGCAATTTAATGAACGCTCTTGCATCGCCATTCTTAATTGCTGCTAGAGGATCTTCTACCTGTATCATTTTTACACTAACATTTTTTTGTAAGATTTTCACAAATGGATGCTGACTGTCTGCATTAACAATCAGCGGCACGAAGGATTGCGCCTCTTTGGCTACCCCATTCATAGAAAAAGACATTAGAAATACAAGTAATGGAACCACCACCAAAGGAATGACTAACGCTCCAATCCACGTTTTACGGTCCCGAATGAGGTCGGTCATTTCCTTTTGAAAGACAATCCAGATATGCTGTCTATTCATTTTCCTTCTCACCTCCGACCGCTCGCATAAAGATGTCGTCCATATCCTGTAGATCATAGCGTTTGCGCAAATCCGAGATGGTGCCCTCCACAATCATCTTTCCTTTATGCATGATCGTTACTCTGGAGCATAGCTTCTCTACTTCCCCCATGTTATGCGTGGAAAATAGAATCGTTTTGTTCTGCTGCTGTAATTCTTTAATTAATCGTCGAAATACACTAGCTGCTGTAATATCTAATCCCGTAGTAGGCTCGTCAAATAAAATTACCTTAGGATCATGCACTAACGATCTGGCAATCGCTACCTTTTGTCGCATTCCACGGGAAAAAGGCCCCACACGACGATCCAAGAATTCACTCATGTCCAATTGCTTACTAACCTGTTCAATCCGCTGGTCTAAGAGCTTCTGGTCCAGCCCATGCAGCTTTCCTATGTATTGAATATTTTCCCTTGCTGTCAGCCTAGCGTACAGCTCCACATCTCCGCCAAACAATAATCCAATGCGTTTGCGGACTTCCATCGGATGCGTTTTAACCGAATAACCATCCATGACAATATCACCGCTGGTAGGGGTCAAAATTGTCGCCATCATGCGCATCGTAGTAGTCTTACCCGCCCCATTTTCCCCTAAAAGACCCAGTACCTCTCCAGGTCGACACAGAAGCGATAGTCGATCGACAGCAACGACATCTTTAAATGCTTTTGTCACATTCTGTACTTCAATCATAGATACCCTCTCTTTCTTGAA
Organism: Brevibacillus sp. SKDU10; assembly: GCF_001645205.1. Taxonomy (NCBI): domain Bacteria; kingdom Bacillati; phylum Bacillota; class Bacilli; order Caryophanales; family Paenibacillaceae; genus Brevibacillus; species Brevibacillus sp. SKDU10. Next base: position 6,449 of record NZ_LSSO01000134.1, read on the forward strand.
AAAACGCGGTTCTGCCTAATTTTACTCGTTTCCCCAACTTTTTTATTTTATGTAAGCATCCCTTTGCTTCGTGACTATGCATTTTTTTCATAAATAGATACAATGAAAGCTTGCAGGGATTCTTGTTTCACTTCTCCTATTTTACCGCAAGTTTCTCCGCCTGCCTTACACAAGAAAAAAGAAGGCCTCTATTGATGAGCCTTCTTGTAGATTATTCTAACCGCTACGCATTATGCATCTGTTCATCTACAACTTCTTGCAGCCACTTCGCTACAAAAGGATGTGGCAGGTATGTTTTACCACTGTAGGCATAGTTTAAGCCATTCAGATTGGAGGGGATAACCTTCTTAGTAAAATATCCCTCGCTTAAGAATAACGGAATCACAATCGTTCTGCCTTGATTGATTGCTTCCTCCGCCCGAGAACGAAGATTGTCCGGATGCAAAGTTCCATATGTAGCCTCAGAGAATTTCAAGCGCTCCTTCAGAGTCTTGGTCATGCTCTGTAATACTTCTTCCCACTTCCGATGATTTTCACCTTCGTTTGCTCCGTGTCCAACTAGGAACAGGATCTCTTCTTGTGGGTCTGAGGAAAGCTCGCGAATCCGATCTTCTAAAATATCTAGAATAAACGGGTGATCGTTCATTGGTGGGCAATAAATCATTTCCATTGGTGTGTGCAATCTTTCCCACTCATCATCCAATTTATTATCGGTAGCACCTAACAAATAGCCGATCTCATCAATATGTGTACTGCCTTCTGCAACAAAAAGGGGAATCGCAATGACTTTTTCTACACCGCGAGCCTCAAGTTCTCGTAGACCATCCTCAATGAGGCGTCCTTCTACCATTTCCAGAAAACAGGTGGTGTGAGGTACCCGGATGTCTAAACTAGCAACTGCTTGATCCACGAGTTCTACCCATGCTGCACTGCTGGAACCATGACCTATTATGAGTACTCCGACTTGTTTCATTCCGTGCTTCGCCCCTCTATCTATGTCGTTTCTTGTTTGCGATTGTAATCATGTAATCGCCAAATAAGAATAGTTATCAAATAATACAAATTCTATTATGCAAAAATTCGAGGGGAACTGCAATCATTCAAGTGTCATAAACACGTGTTGTCACAAAAATGTGATATTTTGGTCAAAAATATGTCTATTTCTACTCTGTTTCGACGAAATTTTGACATCTCATACCAGTGATGAGTATTTTTCTTTCCACTTTTCTATAGAAAACGTTGCGAATAGCTTAGTGAATGATTCAGCATCATTAAAATAGTGGCGTGATTCTTTGGCCTGAGGATTTTGTTCTAAAAAAAGAGTAGCTGCTACTTGATTGACAGGCACTCCTTCTTTCTCCTGATCGTACACTCCTTGTTGGGCTAGAAGTTTCTCGAAATAGCGGACATAGGTAACAGTAAGCGTTTTCGTTTCTGTCCCTACTTGATAAATGACAACTGATCGTTCAAAGGTATCAGCAGGTGAGCCTCCTTTTCCAGCGGGCACACTTTCCCCTATAACAGACAGAATTTTCATTATCTCTTCCCCTTTTATTCGCATACTCGTAGACCTATATCCTTTATTATAGAATAGAGTGACTATTTCCACAAACTAGTTCACTCCTTTTTAACCCATTACAAGCGTCTTTTCATCTCATAATATCCAGTTTGGGCAATTTTTTAGCAGGAAGGGTATTACATCCAAATTCATTCATTTACATTCTCGCCTTGCTAAGCAGTAGCAGTGTTGATTCTTGTCGTCCTATACACTCGATTTCAGAGTAAACCGACACACAAGTGACTCCTTAGCAAAGCGTGTCATTTCTTGGGAAATAAATCCCGACATTTTAGATGACAGTCAATGGTCGCTCATATACCTTCCGAATTAGCTCCTCCACCTCAGCTTCATGCATGGATATATCTCCAACTTCCCCCCATCTGCCAAAGCTAGTAATTAAATCTATGGCAGTAACCAAACGTTTGTCGTAAAGAAACGTTACTTGTTTATCTATCATCTCGTAGGTAACACCTGCTGGTAATGGGGATGGTTGAGGAGTTGTCTTATACTCAACCTGTAACATGCTAGGTAATCCAATCTGTTCACGCAATTGATCGATACTACCATCTGAAATGATCGTACCATGGTTGATAATCATCACTCTGGAACAAATAGATTCTATATCATCCATATCATGTGTGGTGAGGAGAATCGTTTTTTGCTCTTGTTTATTGATCTGCTGTAAAAAAGTCCGAATATTGGTTTTTGCAACCACATCCAGCCCGATTGTCGGTTCATCTAAAAATAATACATCCGGATTATGTAGCAAGGCAGCCACCAGATCAGCTCTCATGCGTTGTCCTAATGATAGTTTACGTACAGGTGTATCAATAAACTCTTCTATATGTAAAAGATCATCATACTGCAATAAGCGCGAACGATACTGCGCCTCCTCAACCTTGTACATTTCCTTGATAATTTCAAAAGAATCACGGACAGGCAAGTCCCACCATAGCTGGGTACGTTGCCCAAATACTACGCCAATCTGATGAGCTAGCTTTCTTCGCTGACGCTCTGGATGCAGACCGCTGATCCTGATTTCGCCGGAAGAAGGATGCAGAATGCCGCAAAGCATTTTAATGGTTGTAGATTTTCCTGCTCCGTTTGGGCCAATGTAGCCGACCGCTTCTCCTTTGCCAATCTCAAAAGAAATATCATGAACGGCATGTACAATTCGTTTTTCCCGTGAAAAAAGACTGCGAATCGAGGAAAAACGACCCGTTTTCGGCTTTGCCAGCTCAAAATGCTTATGTATTCCTCGTGCTATGATCATCGCAATTCCTCCTTTCCTTCCTCTATTAATTGCCTGTACTGTGATAATGCCGGATACCAAAATTCCAAAAGGAAATAGCCGCTCCAAGGAAAGCAAGGGCAACAAGAGGGCTAACCAACACTTGTATCAAGCTTCCTCCCTTGTCTAGTAAATAGGAAAGAGCGGTATAGTTAACAAACGCAATCGGCATTAATGTAAAGAACAATGCTTTTAACCATCCGGTATACAAGCTGATCGGATATTTAGAAGCATTCATGGGAGCATAAAATAAGAAAACCTGTAAATCACTGATTCTTCCCATCCAAAAGCTGAATGTAGCTACGATCAGCGACAAAGAAAAACAGATGAGCGCTCCTCCTATAATGATAATAGGCATCCACATCAGGATACCTGTAATATCCTGTCCATGCCTCACCAGTTGAAAAAAAGAGTAGCCACAAACAAGCATACCCTGTCCTAATTGTCCTAGTCTTCCAATATCAATATTGCGACTTAAAAGCAAAACCAATGGAGAGATGGGACGAATTAATAACTGATCGAATTCTCCCTGTAGAATGTATTTTTCAAACTCATGAATTTCGCAAGCAAACATTCGAAACAACGCCTCTGAAATGCTAGCAAAACCAAAAATTAACCCTAATTCATAGAGAGTCCACCCTTGGATGTCAGTAAACTTCCATAATAACACGGTTATTCCCAGAAAATCGACTAAAAGCAAGAGCCCTATCATCACATTCGAAATAATGAAATTCCATTTATATTGCATCCGTGAGCGGATACTTGCCCGCAGTAAACGTCCGTAAATTCTCAGCATGGCTCGCTCTCCCTCCTAACCACCTTGGACTTCCAAGTGTTTTTGTGCGAATCTAGCCAAGATCATATTACATAAGGTCAGCAAAATAACCCAGACCACCTGGATAAAGATAGCTTGTGGAGCCTGCTTTTCTAGTAGAATCATGCTTGGATAATAGAGGATACCTGCATAGGGCAAGTAAGATAGGATCATCTCAACAGAACGAGGGAAAAAGTCCAAGGGTAACATTTGACCACCTAGTAATAGCATGAAGGACTGATTTAAATAGTGAGCCCATTTTACTTCAGTACTCCAAAAAGCCAAAATACCTACCATAAAATATAAATTAAGACCAATCCCCACCGCACAGCAAACCGATAGGAAAAACCATACTAAGGTTATGAAATTCATAGGCACATAAAAGCCAACAACACAGGAAAGAATCAAATAAATCGGAAGAAATCGGTGGAAAAAATTATAAATAACCCGGCCTATTTCCTGACTCACTGTATAAAAATAAAAATGAATGGGTTTCATGATATGTAGGGAGATTTGTCCCGTACGAACCCATTCAGGTACAGAAAGTCCTGGAGTAAGAAAAGTAGTGATCCATAGCATACATTGGGTGAGAACCAAATAAAAGAGAACATCATGTAAAGCAAGAGGACTGAGTGCTTCTTTTCCATTCATGACACCTGTCCAAATCGCCATCATGACAAAGCTGAAAATACAGCTTCCTAGCGTGTTAATAAAATGAGCCATGCGGTACTGAATGCTTGCTTTGTAGGTTTTAACAGCCAGTACATAATAAACCATAGCCTCCCTCCTTTATCTACCTAATTTTTATTCTGAAAAATCAGTCAAGATTTCCATATTAGCAAAATCTACTTTTTTTGTAAAGGAAAAAGTTCAGAAATTTCCATTGGATATTCCAACTTTATTACATCAAAAATGCCTTTCCTCATCCATTTAGTTGAAACAACAGAAATGCCTACCTCGTCTATGACGAAGCAGGCATTCGTTTCCGTACATTCATATAACAACTTCCAGTCACAAATACTAGATTAAATAGCGGAAGTAAATATACAGCGTTGAAATCACAATGGATAGAATCATAAGTGGAAAACCAATTTTCAGGAAGCCAAGGAATGTTATCTTTTCTCCTTCCTTAGCCGCAATGCCGGCAACGATCAGGTTAGCACTCGCTCCAACTAGAGAACCATTGCCACCCAAGCATGCTCCTAGCGCCAGACTCCACCATAGGGGTTCCAGGTTGTCTATACCCATTCGCCCCATCTCCTGAATCATTGGGATCATAGTTGCAACAAACGGAATATTATCCACGAAAGCAGATGCAATGGCACTCAGCCACAGAATTAGCAAAGCCGTTGCGGTAACGTTTCCTTTTGTTAGATTAACCGCTTCCTGTGCAAGAGATGCAATAATTCCTGTCTCGACAAGTCCTGAAACAAGTACAAATAATCCTACGAAAAAGAAGATGGTTGTCCACTCGACCTTAGTCAAGGCTTCCTCTAAATAATGCTCGCCCGTAATTAATAACAATAAAAAGGCACCGACTAAAGCTACTGTTGCTGATTCAAGATGAAGTACTTGATGTAAAAAGAAGCCAATGATCGTCAGTGTTAAAACGATCAATGATTTTACTAATAACGTACGGTCTGTAATTTCAGCAGCTGCATCCAGCTTCATAAGCTTTTGGCGCAGCTCTTCTTTTGTATGCAGTTGCTTACGGAACATAAAAGCAAGCACTACAATCGTAACCACAGCGATAAACATAGAGATAAGGGTCAAATTATTGATAAAGGCCACGAAGGAAAGCTCCTTGACAGCACTTCCAATCATGATGTTAGGCGGATCACCGATCATAGTTGCTGTGCCTCCGATATTTGACATCAGGATTTCTGACATCAGGTACGGAAACGCAGATACCTCTAATTTTCGTGTAATACTAAACGTAACAGGTACCATCAATAAGACGGTAGTTACGTTATCTAAAAAGGCAGAACCTACAGCAGTAATCAGCGATAACGCAATTAAAATATACAGCGGGCTGCCCTTTGCCTTTTTAGCTGCCCAGATCGCAATAGCTTTAAACAATCCTGTCTTGGCAGTAATCGCAACAATAATCATCATTCCGATCAATAACCCAAGCGTATTAAAATCAATATGATGTAATGCGGTTTCTTGGCTAACAATTCCTAGCATAACCATACATACCGCTCCCACCATCGCAATAATGGTGCGGTGAATTTTCTCTGAAATGATAATGGCATACGTAACCAAGAAGATTACAAGTGCAATGATTGCCTGTTGTTCCATATCTGCCTCCCCTAAGCATTCTTGTACCTTCTGTTAAATGATTTGTCCATTTTTCTAATACGTCATCCATTTTACCTAATATCAACTATAATCTCTAGGTTTTATAGGTAAAAAAATCCTGCAAAGTACCGTTTTTTTCTTTCCAAGTCAGGAAAAAACGAACTTTGCAGGCTAGTTTCTCATTCTATAGGATCATTCTAAAATTGAGGGTTACCTATCTACATACCCTCTCCATTTGTGAGCACTACTTCATCTCCCTCTTTCAAACCGCTCACAATCTCCACGTATTCGGCCCCCTCAATGCCTATTCCCACGTCTTTTGGCATCGGATTTCCACTTGGGTCCTTAACCATAACCGTAGCTTTGCCTTCCTCCATTACTTCTACAGCATTAACCGGCAAACGCAGGACATTGTCTTTCTTATGAATATAGATATCACAATCACCGCTCATGCCATGCTTCAGTTGACTGCTATCCTCAACAGCGATTTTCACTTCGAAACGCACCGATTTATCCTGCTTGCTTCCCTCTTTCGGCAGTTCTGTTACCGTACCCTTAAATGCTTTTGTTCCAAAGGCTGTGATAAATACATCAACATTTTGTCCGACTTTCACTTGTGGGAAATCTAGTTCATCCACGGCTGCTTTAAAGGTGACAGAGGAAGTATCCATAATGATTGCCGCAGGATCACTGCCAAGCGCTTCTCCCACCTTCACATTCAATTTCGTGATCTCTCCGCTAATTGGAGCAACTACTCTTCGCTTAGATAGGTCGCGCATCTTTTGGTCCATCCCAAGCTGGGCTTCCTTCCAATTTAATTCCTTCTCTTCGATCTCTGATTTATCTGCTTCTCTATCCATTTTTGCTAGGAGCTGATTCTTTTTAATGGTGTCTCCTTTTTTAAACAGAACCTCGCCAACTTTACCAGTGGTGCCTGCCAAAATTTCGATATCGTCCGCTTTGGTAAAAGGAGAATTTCCCTGGCTTGCGTATTTCAAGCCTTTCGAATCCGTATACTCAACAGAGCCAAGGTCATTTACATACAAGGCTCCAGAATTTTTGACCAAAACCTCTACAGCATGCTGTGCCATCTTTCCGTCTTGCTTGGTACCTTCCATATCAATACGGTCGATTTCACCATCTACATACGTCATTGAGCTTGGTAAAAATACCTTCACCTTTTGCCCTTCCCGCAGCAATTCGGCTTCGTAAGGGGAGAAGTAGCCTGTAATTTTTAAATAATTGGGGTCATTTACCTTTGCAATGACCATCTCAGGCGATACACTGTCTCCACGTTTAACCGATATCTCTTTGACAACCCCGCCGGCATTCGCTTCAATTTTGTCTTTTCTAGCTTTCAAATCCTTTATCTCTTTCTCCATACGAGACATCGATAATTTTTGTTTCTCAATTTCGAAGCCAGTATCTGTAGCCTCCATGGTAAATAACAAATCACCCTTTTTAACATGCTGGCCTTCCTTAACCACTAGACTCTCTACTTTACCACTGACATCCGGCTTCACTTCCTGACGAGCCGTAGCTTCAACTGTACCTGTCGAATACACTGTTTTCTTAACTTCGCCCATATCTACCCCTACAGTCTGAAGCGCAGGTGGTTCAACAACCTCCTGTGATGCATCCGTAGCTGGAGCAAAATATTTATACCCTCCATAACCTCCACCCGCTAGTACGAGCACGGTGATGGCTGAAATAATCACTTTTTTCTTCATAGCCATGCGTTAATTCCCCACATTTCTTCCGTTTATATTTAAAAAATCTTTCTTTGCCAAAGCAGTCACCTAAGCAAAAATCACTGTAACGTTACTGAGAGCGAATAGCCTCCAATGGACTTAGACGGGATGCACGGATGGCAGGAAGAATCCCCGCTAATAACCCGATTACAACTGAGAAAATGATGGCGAATATAGCAAGAGAAGGTGGCACCAATGCAATTTGTGCTGCTACCTCTTCTTCTGCTCCCATACCTCCTCCCATGCCCATGCCAAAGTTATCTAAAAACTCGCTGTTTTTACCGAGATAATTAATGACCGCTACAGCTCCATAAGCAAGACCCAAACCAGTCAGCCCGCCTATTAAACCGATTGAACCCGATTCAATCAAAAAGAGCCAACGAATATTATACACAGTAGCACCAATAACCTTCATAATTCCTATTTCCTTGGTTCGCTCCAGAATGGACATGATCATGGTATTTACGATACCAATCGTTGCAACTAATAAAGAGATAGCTGCTATACCACCAAGCACTAATTGAATAACAAAGAAAAACTTATTTAGTTCTGCAAGACGACGTGCTGGCGAATAGTTATCATAGCCGATTTGCTGTAAATCCTTAACGACCTGCTCTACTGCTTCTCTTGATCCTACCTTTACATTGATGGAATCATATTCCACAGCCGGCTTCTGATTGCGATTCTTGGAACGGTTCGGTTTATTTATACCCATTTCCATTTCATAATCGCTTTGTTCCCTCTTTTGCTCCATCCAGGTGTTGAGTTCATTAGCCATCTTCATCGGAACATAAATAGTAGTACCTCGATAGCCCTTTTCATCCTTTTGCATCTGACCGACGACACGAACACGTATTTCCTTCTTTTCATACTTCGTTTCGTTATCGATGGTGTATTCGCGTCTGAGCTCTAATATCGCCGTTTTCCCAACCATTTCTATGATTCCCGGTTCCTTAGAGCCCTCCATATCGAATCTGGCTTTATTTCCACTCTGGTTAGCATTACGTTTTCGAGCTTCTCGGCGATCCTTCTCCACATCTCTCATTTGTCTGGGTACTTCGTAGGAAATGACAATTTCATTGTTTGCCCCAGTGAGATACTCACCCTTTTCCAGCTCCTTGGTTCTCACAGGTCCTTCTTGTTGTGGATCTACCCCAACAATTTCCATATACCTTGCCTCTCTACGACCTAGCTTTAAAATGGCATCCCCCCTAAAAGTTTTATGTGGCATAACCGCCTCAATTCCAGGAATAGCCTTTATTTCCGGTATACTTTTACTATCTAAGCGTTTCATTTGATCTGGCGTTCTCTCAGTGGTTCCATCTGGCATCATATAAGCTGGATACACTTCAAGCTCAGTTAAGTTACCGAAGTTCTCTAGACTCTTAACCGCATTCTCTTTTAGACCAATACTAAGCGATAGCATGGTCACAATAGCAGCGGTACCAATCATAACCCCAACCGATGTCAGTACCGTCCGTAGCTTCATACGCCAAAGATTGCGCCAGACGATACGTAGCGAATCAAGCAGTTTCACAAATTACACCTCATTTTTCCCCTTGCCTTTTTAACAGATAAGAGCATATAAATTCTTGTCTTATTACATGAAAGCTCAGGCTAGTCATCGCTGTAGGCCTGAGTATAGCCGCTTCCCCTTTATTGCTGAATGTAGCCATCCCGCAGAAAAATGGTGCGATCAGATTGACTTGCAACCTCCTGATCATGTGTGACAATCACAAAGGTTGTACCACTTTCCCGATTCATTTGACGCATGAGCTGTAAAATCTCTTCCTCTGTTGCTGTATCCAGATTCCCAGTTGGCTCATCCGCAAGCACAATTCCCGGTTCATTGACCAGCGCTCTCGCAATACTGACACGCTGCTGCTGACCACCACTTAGTTCATTCGGCTTGTGGTGCTCTCGATTTTCCAGTCCTACTCGGTTTAAAATCTCTATCGCTTTTTTACGTCGCTCACGAGGACTGACTCCAGAAAAGACAAGCGGCAGTTCCACATTTTCAACTGCTGTCAAATTAGGCAAGAGATTAAACGATTGAAAGACAAATCCTAAGCAACGCCGTCTAAACAAACATAGCTGATTCTCGTTAAATTTAGAAATTTCTTCCCCATTTACATGAATGGTTCCTTGCTCGGGACGTGTTAACCCCGCCATCAGGTTCAGCAGCGTTGATTTCCCTGAACCAGATGTTCCGCATAACGAAATAAATTCGCTTTTTCCAATATGCAGGTTGATATCATGCAAAACGGGAACCTGAAGCTTACCTGCCTTATAAAAATGATTGACATCTCGTACCGTTAATTCACCAATGCTATTACTCACTTTCTCTTCACCTCATAGCTTCCCTCTTCCTAAAATTTTAGATAATTTTTCCTTTATTTCAAAAAACATCATCCTCCACACAGAAAGATTGTTGTTTTGACCACGTATGTACAGGAAAAAGTTTCTCTTTGAAAAGACGCTTTAGTAGGCCAAAAAGTAACATTATTTTCTTGCACTCTACTAAATTTTTGTTGAGAAATGCTTTATACAAAACTAGCCATAAATAGGACGAAGCTCTTAGGGGTTCGTTACAAAATATCTATTTTATTCTTTGACATGTTTGCTTTTTATTGCTACGCTGTATAAAATGCTTGAAAATTCATGATACGGAGTCGATTCCATTGTAAAGCCCTTTTCAAGAAAAAGAAAAAACAAATGGAAATATCGTTTGTTGAAGGCAGAATAGCTCTGTCTATCTTTCTCATGAAAAGAGGTTTTTTTGACATGCTTACCAAACAAGTACGCTTTCTTTGGGTTGGCCAAATGCTTGCCAACGCAGGAGACGTTTTTTATATTATCTCTCTACTTACCCTCGTTTTTGAAAAGACACATTCTGCTGTCTATACCGGCTTTGTACCGCTTACCATTATCCTAGCGCAAACCGTAAGCGGCTTTCTCGCGCCCCTTATGCAACGCCGCTTTTCCCTATCTACCCTGCTGTTTTTATCTCAATTTGCCAAAACAATCTTGTTGGGTCTGCTTGTTTTTGTAACACAATGGTCGGCCTTACCCTTGCTTTTAAGTTTAGGTCTTGCGTCTTTCATTTCCTTTTTGGACGGTTGGGCTACTCCTGCACGTAATGCCCTGCTGCCACGGATCGCACAGCCTGTTCATTTACTGCGATTAAATAGTTTGTTTGCGACCACAGATCAAGTCATCCAATTTGTGGGCTGGGCTTTAGGCGGCATGCTCGTAGCTTTTTTAGGAATCACATACCTTTTTGCTGTTAGTCTTGGATTATTCATCCTTTCAACAGTCTGTATGGCTTATTTACATGATCCAATCTCTCAAGCAACAACGCGTACGGATAGCTCCTCCAAAAAAGAAGCACTACTTCGCGGCTGGAATTATATTCTCCGTTCCCGCGCGCTCTTCACACTTACTTGTATGGATGTTCTTGAATCCTTGGCAGGGGCCATCTATGTAGCTGCTATCATGCTGTTTTATGTGTCTGATGTTCTAGGAAAAGGTCAGGAATGGTGGGGATACCTCAACGCCAGTTACTTTGTCGGAATGATTGCAGGAGGCCTGCTGTTAGTCGTTATTGCGACTCATGTATCTCGTTATTTTCTTTCTTTTTTGTTAGGAGCTGGGCTATTTTCTGCCCTAGTAACTTTAGGCTTAGGAGTTACGCATAGCGCCTGGGTTGCCTTATTCCTATCATTTCTTTTGGGACCTGCCACACAAATTCAATATGTTAGCAAGCAAACCTACTTTCAGAGAAACGTAGACTCTCTTTATTTGCCTAACGTTCTATCGGCCAAAAGCACAGTGGAATATGTAGGCTACGGCTTATCCGTACTTATCCTAACTAATGTGGTGGCGGTCTATGGCGCGGCTATGGCATATATAGTAGCTTCGGGAATACTTATTACAAGCCTGTTACTTGGATTGATCATGCGACGAGCATTTAAGATGGAGCTAGGAAAGTTGAACGGGTAAGATAAGATATAAGTAAAGCATAGAATAATCAAATAAAAAAGCTCCTCCTGCCAATTTCAGATGCAAAGAGGAGCTTTTGTTGTTTACAATGCTTCTAGTGATTCTACCAATAATTTATTGACCACACCTGGATTAGCTTTTCCTTTGGTCTGTTTCATAACTTGTCCTACTAAGAAGCCAATTGCCTGCTTCTTACCCGCTTTGTAGTCTTCTACCGATTGCTGATTAGCTGCAATGATTTCATCGACAATGCGTTTTAGTTCGCCCTCATCGCTTATTTGCACCAATCCTTTTTCTTCAACAATCGTTGCTGGGTCCTTGCCTGTTTCCAGCATTTCTGTAAAGACTGTCTTGGCAATTTTAATGGAAATGGTTCCTTTTTCGATCAGCTTCACCATTTCTCCTAAACCCTCAGGCGTCATTTTCACGTCTGAGAACTCCAGATTGTTTGCATTCAAATATCCAAACAGATCTACCATTAAAAAGTTAGCAACCGTCTTTGGATCAGCGCCTGTTGCCACTGCGGCATCAAAGAAATCGGCTGAATCACGTGTCATCGTGATAACTTCAGCGTCAGATGCAGGCAGTCCATATTGCTCAACATAGCGTGCCTGACGAGCATCTGGCAATTCAGGGATAGAGGCTTTTATACGGTCAATCCATTCGTCAGTAATCGTAACATTCACCAGATCAGGGTCTGGGAAATAACGGTAATCATGCGCTTCTTCTTTAGAACGCATTACGATGGTTTTCTTATTCGCATCATCCCAGCGTAGCGTTACCTGCTTAATTTCTCCGCCGCTTTCGATTACTTCTTCCTGACGTTTCACTTCATATTCCAAGGCAGCCTGTACATTACGGAAGGAGTTCATATTTTTCAATTCCGTTTTTGTACCTAATTTGGTTTCTCCTACAGGACGAATTGATACGTTGGCATCACAACGCAGGGAGCCTTGCTCCATTTTTACATCTGATACTTCCGTATATTGAATGATTGCTTTTAATTTCTCCAAATAAGCTTTTGCTTCTTCAGGTGAACTAATGTCTGGCTCTGTAACAATCTCTACTAACGGCACACCTACACGGTTGTAGTCCATCATCGTACCGCTTCCGTATTCGCAGTGTGTCAATTTACCAGCATCTTCTTCTAAATGAAGACGATTGATGCGAATGCGCTTGGTTTTGCCATTCACTTCAATATCAATCCAACCGTTCTTACCCACTGGTTGGTCAAACTGCGAGATTTGATATGCTTTAGGAAGATCAGGATAAAAATAATTTTTACGATCGAATTTTGTATCACGTGAAATTTCACAGTTAATTGCTAAGGAAGCCTTTATCGCAAACTCTAATGCTTGTTGATTCAATACAGGCAATACACCTGGATGTCCTAAACAAATAGGGCATGTGTGCGTATTAGGCGGCGCACCAAATTCGGTTTTGCAACCGCAGAAGATTTTACTGTTAGTCGATAGTTCAGCGTGAACCTCCAAACCAATGACCGTTTCGAATTTTTGGCTCATGTTACACTTCCTCCCTTCCCAATTGTGGCTTGCTTGGGAACAGATTAGTTGATTGCTCGTACGCATGTGCCGCACGTAGAATCGTGGCTTCATCGAAGGCTTTCCCAATCATTTGCAAACCAATTGGCAGCCCGTTATCAGAGAATCCGCATGGAACTGAAATAGCCGGCAGACCAGCTAAGTTAACCGTTACCGTACAAATATCCTCTAGGAACATTTGCACCGGATCATCCACTTTCTCACCAAGTTTAAAAGCTGGGCAAGGAGTAGTCGGATGCAACACAATATCAAAGTTCGCAAAGATTTCTTCAAAGTCTTGGATAATCAAAGTACGCACTTGTTGTGCCTTTTTATAAAAAGCATCATAGTAACCAGAAGACAAGGCATATGTCCCCAGCATAATGCGGCGTTTGACCTCTGCACCAAAGCCTTGGCTACGAGATTCCATATATAAATCCAATAGATTTTCTGCGTTATCAGCGCGTACGCCATAACGAACACCATCAAAGCGCGCTAAGTTAGAAGAAGCCTCTGATGAAGCTAATAGGTAATAAGCTGGCACGGCATATTTTGTGTGCGGCATTGATACCTCGCTCCAAACAGCACCCATGCTTTCCAATTGCTTCAAGGCTGCTAATACCGCGTCGCGAACCTGTGGATCAATTCCTTCTCCAAGCAACTCTTTTGGTACCGCAATGCGCAAGCCTTTGACATCACCTGTCAGAGCAGATAGATAATCAGGGACTTCAACATCAGCCGAGGTGGAGTCGTATGAATCATGTCCTGCAATGGCCTGTAAAACAAAAGCTGAATCCTCTACGTTCTTCGTCAACGGTCCGATCTGATCTAATGACGATGCATATGATACCAAGCCATAACGGGATACACGTCCATAAGTTGGCTTCAGACCAACTACTCCGCAGAAAGCAGCCGGTTGACGAATAGAGCCACCTGTATCCGATCCAAGTGTAAAGAAAAATTGACGAGCAGCCATCGCAGCAGCAGACCCACCGCTAGAACCGCCTGGTACATATTCTAAATTCCACGGATTGCGAGTTGGGTAAAAGCCAGAGTTTTCATTGGAACCACCCATCGCGAATTCATCCATGTTTAATTTAGAAAATACGAGTGCGTCAGCTTCCTTTAGCTTTTGACTAACGGTTCCATCATAGATGGGATCATAGGTAGACAACAGCTTGCTTGCGCATGTTGTTTGTAAGCCTTTTGTTACGATATTATCCTTCACACCAGCCGGTAGACCGAACAAGAGGCCGAGATCCTCCGTTCCTTTAGCTAGCTTTTCATCCAAAGCTCTTGCTTGGCTAAGAGCAGCTTCCTCGTCAACGAGCAAAGTCGCTTGTACATCCTTGTCCACTTCACGGATACGTGCAAGCGATTCATTAGCCAAATCTGTAACAGATAGCTCTTTCTTTTTTAGCTCGCTATGTATATCAGCTAAGCGTTTATCAAATAGGGACACAATGTCTCCCCCTTTCTCTCCTATTCAAAAACAGCCGGTACCTTGAACTGTCCGTCTTCTTGATCTGGTGCATTGCGCAGTGCTTCTTCATTGGATACGGAAGGACGGTTTACGTCAGGGCGCATAACGTTACGTACGTCAAATGCATGACTAGTCGGCTTCACATTGGTCGTATCCAATTCGTTTAATTGTGCAGCAAAGTCTAAAATCGCATCTAATTCACGCGTGTAGCGCTCTGCTTCTTCCTCTGTTAAACGTAGTCGAGCCAGTTTAGCCACGTGCTCAACTTCTTGTCGGGAAATCCTACTCATCTATTGTCCACCTCCAAATGTCCTAGTTGTACGTTTCTACATAACATTGATATTACTTGAAAAATCCAAGGTTAGTCAATTTGACCTCCCATTTTTTCCTTTTATCATTAAAGCATAAAAGAGGTTCCGACTATCCTTGAGCATTTCCGAACTGTTAAAAAAACGCCGTTTGCTCTCCTTTCAGCAAAACGGCATTATGGCATCCTTATTTATTATACCAAGTTAATCCAATGGCTCCAGGACCCACATGAGTGGCAATAACTGGTCCAAAATGACTGATTTTAACCGTTACATGTGGATAGGTCGCTTCAATGTAAACCTTCCATTCCTCTGCCTCTTCTTGAACCTGCGCTTGGATGATGGAAAGCTGTATAGGTTTGCCTGCTTTGGCCTCTGCCTCAAATAATTCCATAATCCCGGCCTTGGCTTTGGCACGTGTTCTGACTTTTTGATATGGAACAATCTTTTTATTCTCAAACGTTAGAATCGGTTTGATTTTAAGCATATTGCCCAGCATCAATTGAGCCGCTGACAAGCGACCTCCGCGGTACAAGAAATCTAAATCCTCAACTAAAAAGTACGTTTTCATTTGCGTACGTATGTATTCGATACGCTCAAGAATCTCTTCTCGTGATTTACCAGCTTGTGCCATTCTAGCTGCTTCCACGACAACAGCACCCAATGCATATGTAGTAATCTCAGAATCAATGACATCAACAGGAAAATCATCAACCATCGTGGTCGCTGTTACCGCGCCCTGATAGGTGCCACTAATACCACTAGACATATGGATAGCAATTGCTCGCTTATGAGTTTTGGATAATTTCATATAGGCTTCCACAAACTCGCCTACAGGTGGCTGAGATGTCGTCGGCAACTGGTCACTCGTTTTTAGCTTTGAGTAAAAATCAGCCTCCGTTAATTCTACTTCTTCGCGATACGCTTTGTTTCCATAAACCACTTGCAGAGGCACTACTGTAATTTGTAATTCATCTTGGAGCTCTTTTGGAATATAACTGGTGCTATCTGTTATAATTGCAATTTCTGACAAAGATAGTCCCTCCACTTTCTTCATTCATATATGATGCTTAGAGAGGCACTCCCTATTCATCTTTTAGTAACGTTTATCGCTAGAAGCCGGATTTGATTTATATTCAATTATTGTAACATAAAATAGTGCCTTATGATAAAGCCGATAGTCCCTAGAACTTCTATAGTAAAAGTTTTGCCCAACCCCAGCAAAATTGATAAAAAAATAGAAGACCCTGCCTATGAGTCTCCTATTTCAGCTTTTTTCCTGTATATAATTTACGTAACTCTTTTAATCCACGGTGGGAAATTGTTTTAACGCTTGCTTCTGTTTTTCCTAGAATGTCAGCCACTTGTGCAATGCGAAGATCGCCGAAATAACGCAAGGACAAAACATCACGCTGGTCGCGTGTCAGCTTTTCTAATGTTTCACGAAGAAGGAGCGTCTCTTCATTTGAGAGAGCATGTTCCTCCGGATTCCATGTATTATCAATACTGCTCTCAAAGAACTCCGTATGATCCATCGGTAATTCTTTCTTTTTACGACAAAAATCAATAAATGTATGATGGGCTATACTAAAAATCCATCCGGCGAACGGACTTGTACGGCTATATTGTTGGAATTTTTCCAAAGCCTTAATAAATACAACAGTCGTCAAATCGTCGGCATCCCAGGTATTATGTACGCGGCAACGCAAATAACGATTTACGCGGTCAAAAAACTCATCATACAATTCATGGAATTCGCGATCCTCATAGTATTCAGTTGTCTGAGCTTTAGCGTGCATCGGTACACCCATGTTCAACACCACTTCATCTAATTGTTGTTGAGGAGGCACGCAAGATAATGCAATCTCTTACCTAATCTCTCGTGCCGTCCCTACATGTACAATGATACATGGTTACTCTTTCATCAATCTTACACAAACCTTAAGATTATCTTAATTTAATGGTAGTATTTTGCTAAACTTGAAGATTAGCAAGTAATTCAGCTTCCATTTCATGCAAAATTTCGGCTTTTACGTTATTTATTTTTCCGTATTTTTCCTTATATACATCTTGAACAAAACGATACCATTCTTTTTGTAAGAATCCATCCGTATCCTTTGTCCATTTTACTAGTAAATGTAGTGGAACCTCTTTCGTATTCTCCCATAACGGTGGCTGCTTGTAAGGAACACCTTTCACAGGTACCAAGCCATTTCGGCTGAAGAACCGCAATCGGCGCTGAGTCAATATCTGTTCTTCCTCATCATGTGCATCCTCTTCACGCTCTGTCTCCAGTATAAAACCAGTCAGTTCAGCACCATGCTTACGGGCATCCTCTTGCAGAATTTTCTCAATTTTATCCATCATTTTACTACCTACACCACCGCTTTGAATAGCAGGATTCACCATCATATATACAATAAATCCGAGATTCCATGCTGCTAGGTAATGAAATGTACTAACAGCCACCACTTGTTGATTCTCATTGGTTCCTACTAATAGATGAAAAGCATCTGGTGCTGTTGGGCCTTTATCCGTTAGCCCTTTTAACAATATCTCATTAGGCTCACGTAGATCTTCGGTAAACATTTGCTCGTACAATTCTAATGCTTGAGGGATTAATGGTGACGTAATGTCCTTAATATCATGCCAAATGATCTCCATAGCTTATTAACTCTCCTTTTCTCGATGTGTAATCTTATTTGGTCGATTTCGTCTCTGAAATCTGTTCCTGCCATATTATGTCGTTACTCGAAAGCCAAAACGATATATGTATCTTCCAGTATATCGAATAAAAATTGCCTCAGCAAATTATGGAACAATTTCGCTTAGTAAGAGCCTCGCTCCTCGTCCTATTACAAACTAGGCTGACTGTATGCTGCAAACGACCAGGGCCTCCAACTCTATCACCTCTATATCTATAGAAAAACACAAAAAATCCCTTCTGCCCCCACCTATCATCAAGATAAGCAGCAAAAAGGATTTTTTTACGTGTTCTTATTCTACAGTTACGCTACTTGCGATTTTTTGCCCCATTTTTAGCACACTGCCTTCTTGAATTCCTTCTGCCCAATTCATCTTGCTTTTTTCAAACAGCAAAATAACGGTGGAACCGAATTCAAACCAGCCTAGTTCTCTTCCTTTTTCAAAGAGGGGAGTGCCACCAATCGCTTCACAAACTTGTTTTCCTTTTTTTACGTTCGTGGTTTGCGTATTATACGTTACTTTTACGCTACCTACAAATAATGCTCCCACCTTTACCACCGCTACATTTCCACATGCCTTACTCTGAACATAAGTGATCAGTCTTTCATTTCGTGCAAAAAGCTGTTCAACATGCTCAACTCCCATATTGTTCACAGGGTAAAGCTTCCCTGGCAGGTAGGAGTATTTAAACAGCTTGCCTTCAACTGGCATATGAATGCGATGATAGTCACGCGGACTTAAATAGATGGTCATAAAGGAGCCACCATTGAAGCGGCATGCCATATGTTCATCATTGCCTAGCAATTGGCTGACCGTATACGTTTTACCCTTTGCTTGGATGAGTGTTCCTTGTTGAATATCTCCCATCTGGGATACTTTCCCATCAACGGGACTGACTATCTCAGCATCCATATCGATAGGTCTCGCTTCAGGTTTCAGGCGGCGTGTAAAAAATTCCTTTAACGAGCGATACTCACGAACAGGCTTTTCAATTTCCGACACGTCAATCTGATAATGATTGATATATTTTTGGATGGCAAAACGGCTGAAACGGGAGCTAGCCACTTTTCCCATTTGTCTGGACATTACGTTTTGCGGAAGTTTGTTTATTAGCCCTTGAAACACACGTTTCTTCATAAGACCTCTCCTACTCATGGTATACATTGCTACTCTACCACGACAGGAGGCTCCCCGCAAATACTAGCAGAGGCCTTCTGCATGAGCCTTAATGCAAAGACTGACGTAAAGAGTGTGAAAGCTCGTTTAATTGGTGAATTTCCTCCGTAATACTGCTGATTTTATCACGCTGTGTCTCAGCCGAAGCGAATAGCTGCTCTAAACTAGCTACAGATTCCTCCGTGATGGAGGTAATATTCGAAACTTCATTTGTTACCTCGCTAGATCGTTGCTTTACTTGCACCATGCTGACCTGTACCAGTTCAACTGAGCCCATAAAGCCCGCCATTCCTGTACGCACTTTTTCCATGGATTCAACTGTCTTATTGGCTAGTTCCTGCCCCTTGGAAACAGAGCTTTCGCCCTCTTTCATATGAACTACAGCGGTTTGTGTATCCTGATGCAGCGCTTCCAAAATTCTAGCGATCTGTTGTGTAGCCGTTGCGCTCTGCTCTGCCAGCTTACGAACTTCATCTGCCACTACACCAAAGCCTCGACCATGTTCGCCTGCACGCGCTGATTCAATAGCAGCATTTAGGGCTAGAAGGTTGGTTTGTGTAGCAATTTGATTAATCGTCTCCACAATAGCTTCTACCTGGCCAGCCTGTTGATTTAACTTATGAATCGTATTTGACGCCATATCGACCGTACTGACAATATGTTGCATTTGAGCTGTAAGATCAGTCATCATATCAATGCCTTCAGAAAGACGTCGATTATTGCGCAAGGCTTCCTCTTTCATTTCATTTGCTTGTTCATTTACTTTCTTTATTTCATGATCAATGGACTGAATATCCTCTTCCACCTTCACAGTGGACTGTGCCTGCTGTTCCATGCCTGTTGCCACTTCTTTAAAGGCAACCAGCATTTCATCCGTGTTTTGCTTCGTGATATCAGCATTTTCATTCACTTGGTTAGAGGTCGCATCCAGGTTCTCTATCATAGTTGAGACGCGGGACAATAGCTCGGTTAGCTGAGCTTCTTTCACCTCTGCTTCCTGACGAGCCTCTTCTACACACTGCAAGGATGCACGCCCCGACAAGCATAAATATATCGAAACAATTGTAGTGAATACGACACCAACAAGACGAAGACCCAGATTAATAAGATCATGCTCACTTTTAAATAAGGTATACCAATCTGTTTGATAACCAATTAGCATAGAAGCTATATACAAAAGACCTGTAAATAACACTACCTTATAATCTAAATAAGCAGACATCAATGCCAACACTACGATTGGCAGGATCGCCATTTCTGGATATGGTGTAAAATGATCAAAGGATAGTGAATAAAAGACAAATCCTACTGCAACCAAATAACGCAACCAAATGCTATCCTTCTTGATAAAATACCAGGGTGACACAAGCAATGTCACAATGAGTCCTACCGATGTAAGGTTCCACATGGATATACCTGTAAACCATGAGTAGATGATTGACAGCCAAAGATGGTCCCATAAAAGGAAGATCATAAATCCCTCTTTGTTTGTCAACGTATTTCGTACTACATCAATTGTTCCATTGATCAACCTATTGATCATTCCCGCAGCTCTCCTTTTCCCTACACCACCAGAGGAATATGATGTCATACAGAACGCCTCTGACGATAACAAATTAAATAGTACAATCCCAACAGCCAACGGATCTATAGTTTTGTAGGTCGTGCTGTGCGGAGCCAATCCAGATCGGCTTACCTAGATTCTATGTATTTCATGCACAAGAAAACAGGTATAAAGTATGATTCCTTATTTATATACCATACTTATCGTACCATAGATGCAAGAATTTCATAGTTCTATCGAAAGATATTTGTAAAAATTTAAAAAATGGAGCAAATCGGTTATCATTCAAGCATTTTTTACAAAAACTGACGGTTCATCATATTTGTCGATTAAGTTAACAAAAAGAATATGAAGATCAAGGATAAGAAATGTAAAAATAGTGAAAATTCTTGTATAATAAACAATAGAATAATTCTGACAAAAAGGGTGAGGTAAGGTGAGCAATCAAATCGGAAAAGGAATTCGAGAATATCGTAAGAAGCTAGGCCTAACCCAAGGTGAGCTAGCTGAAGGTATTTGCAATCGCAGTTATATTAGCCAAATAGAAAAAGGAGATGTCGTTCCGTCTCCTGAAATCCTGGAAGAACTAGCTAAGAAGTTACAGACCGATCTCTCCACTATTTTTACTCCAACTGTCAAACCAGCCTTTACCAAAATTGAAATTGAAAATAACTTTCGCCATCTGGTAAATAGCATTGATACACAGGATTGGGAGATCGCCCAAAAATGGTTCAATAAATTAGAAGGCGCTGAAATGAGTCTTGAGCAAACGTGTATGTATCTCTGGTCGAAAGCTGTCTTATCGGAGAATAGAAGTCATTTCGATATTGCGGAATCCCTCTTTCAAGAAAGCATTAAAATTGCCCGTGAACTTGATAAATATGAGTGGCAAGTACGTATCCTTACTTCATTGGGCTTTCATTATTGCAAGACGAAGAAAGCAGATAAAGCCCTTCCCTATTTAAACGAAGCCATGCAATTAACCAACCGTTACCAAATTAATGGCTTATTACATATTACCCTGTTACATGCTGCTGGCTATATGCACGTCTCCATGGGTGAAATCCATTCGGCAATCGAACATCTTAGGCAAGCGGAACAGATATGCAAAAGCCTACGCGCCATATATCGGATGGAGTCCATTTATTTATTATTAGGAGTTTGCCATCAAATTTTAAAGCAGTACGAAGTAGCCCAGCGCTACTACGAAAAATCGTTAGATATTCTAAAAATCTCTCCTTCTCTTGCTTTAGAGGCTAATATTTACAACAATTTAGCCGTCATTTATACCGAGCAAAAGCATTATCAGCTAGCACATGAATATATCACGCGGGCTATGGCGCTTCACTCCCCTCAAGACCATGCGAAACTGATTGAATCAAAGATTGAACATGCTAATATCCTCAAAGGCTTGCTACGCTATGAGGAGGCTAGCCAGCTATGCTTAGAAATCTTTGAGCATTCAATAAATGAACATGCATATGCAGAGGCCAAGTTAGTCTATGCTTCTATCTTATGTGAAATGGGAAAAGGCTCTGAGGCGCTGTCACATTTAGAAGAAGCCCTACATTACTTTAATGAGTACAAATCCCAGCGTTATTTGCTAAAAGGACTAGCCTTATTAGCTAAAATAAACTTAAGGTTTGGCAAGATAGATTCCTTTTACTATCTGTACGAACAGTATATATCATAATTCTTTTCCGGTATAACGTTATCTGCACTTTGATTCAAATCAGATGCTTTCAAGTAGCATAGCTTGGCTCGATCATGTCTTGGACAGTAGCTGCAGCCAAGCTATCCTGCCTACATCTAGTTAACTCGTTTTCGATCTTACTCATAAATAAAGAGGGTAGCCCAAGTAGTTTATCTACTGAAGGCCCCCTCTTTTTGTCAGGATGCTTATAATAATTCAGACACTAATTTTGCTTGTGTAAATAGCAGGAGGTAATCAGGACCGCCTGCTTTGGAGTCCGTTCCTGACATGTTGAAGCCGCCGAATGGATGTACACCTACTAGTGCACCTGTACATTTACGGTTGAAATACAAATTGCCTACATGAAACTCCTCACGTGCGCGTTCTAAATGAGCACGATTTCGGCTGATAACAGAACCAGTTAGTCCATATTCTGTATTGTTAGCGATTTCCAAAGCATGATCAAAATCATTAGCTTTGCAGAAAGCCACAAACGGGCCAAAGATTTCCTCCTGCATAATTCGAGCATCTGGAGCCACGTCAGCAAATACAGTTGGCATAATATAGTAGCCTTCCTCCGGCCCTTTTGCTCCACCAGCCATTAATTTACCCTCTTGTTTTCCGATCTCGATATATTCCAAAATTTTATTATATGCTTTTTCATCCACCACTGGACCTGTATAGAACTCAGGGTTGCTGACATTTCCTACTGTTAATGCTTTTGTACGCTCAACAACACGCGCCAGTACCTCGTCGTATACATCTGCATGAATGATTGCGCGGGAGCAAGCCGAGCATTTTTGACCAGAGAAGCCAAACGCAGATGCTGTAATCGCTTGTGCGGCTAATTCCAGATCAGCATCGTTATCAACAATAATCGAGTCCTTGCCGCCCATTTCGGCCACTAAACGCTTCATCCATTTTTGACCTGGACGGTGTTTGGCCGCCAGCTCATTAATACGCAGACCTACATCACGGGAGCCTGTAAATGAAATGAAACGAGTCAATGTATGTTCTACTAAATAATCACCGATTTCGCTTCCGCTGCCTGGCACAAAGTTAACAACACCAGCAGGAACGCCTGCCTCATCAAGAATCTCCATGAACTTAGCTGCAATGACCGGAGTAGTAGAAGCTGGCTTCAAAACAACGGTATTTCCTGTTACCAACGCTGCCGTGGTCATGCCTACCATAATAGCAAGCGGGAAATTCCATGGAGGAATAACGATTCCTACACCCAATGGAATATAGTACAACTCATTATCTTCACCAGGAATGCGCGGCAGTGAATGTCGCTGACCTAATTGATCCATTTGTCTTGCATAGTATTCCATGAAATCGATTGCTTCTGCTGTATCAGCATCAGCCTCAGGCCAGCTTTTGCCTGATTCCTTTACCAACCAAGCTGAAAATTCATGTTTACGACGGCGCAGGATAGCTGCTGCCTTGTACAAATAGCGAGAACGAGCAGTAGGAGCAACACGTTTCCAGGTTTCAAAGGTTTTGGCTGCTACTTGAATGGCTTTCTCTGCTAATTCTTGGTCAGCTTGAGAAACAACCCCGATGCATTCATCTTTTTGGGAAGGGTTCATGGAACGGCTTTTCTTCTCCGTTTTGATACGTTCTCCACCAATGATGAGATCATATTCACGTCCAAGTTCGCTTTCAACTTTATCCATAGCGGCTTGAAATGCTTGCTTATTTTCAGGCAGATTAAAATTAACGAACGGTTCATTTTTGAATTCTACTTGCACTTAGGTTCGCCTCCTACTTCATCTTCCATGATCAACTTGTTACACCAAATAATCTATGCAAGATATATGCCATTCTTTATAATTCTGTAAAAACGTACGAAAAAAGACACCAATTGAACAGTTCTGTCTAATTGGTGTCTCACTCCGTTTGTACACATGTGTTAATTTCGATAGATATGCATGTACGATTTTCCATCAGCCGGTCGCACATAAATTGCTAATGGTTGATTGATGGACTGAACATAAAAGTTTACATGAACCCTTTTATCTATATATTGATCTATTGCTTGAGCAATCATCTGTGTGAACTGAATTACTTCTGTCCGAGAATCATACTCTGCGGTTGCATTGATGGTCAATTCTGTCAAATCCCCATTTAAGAAGCGTGCCGTACCTGTCATTCCCACAAATTCCTGGAAGAAGCTCTGTCCCTGCTTCATCAATTTCTCGAATTGCAAGGAGGCCTGTGGATACTTACTGTATGCCGCATCCCCTGGCAGCAGGAAATATTCTTCATTGATGGGCTGCCATTTCGCAACACTGCTGTCATTCGCATTCACGATACCAGACATGATAAAATTACCCGGTACTAGGTTAGAGCTTGATTCTGGCACTTGATACATCGCTACAACAAGCGGTATCTGTGGATTCTCCGCTCTTACCTTCATGACGATTTTGGCAGCGATTTGTTGCCCCTTCGACCGGAGCTCGTCCACACTTAACCGTTTTTCCAAACCAGACGGATCTTGATAAATGGGGGATAAAGATAGACCTAAGACTATACCCGCCAGCTTTTGGTCTTTTTTATCCAGATAATTATGCTCCAGCACATTGACAAGCAATTTATTGGCTTTATCCGGATTTAAACCTTCCGGGTTCTTCTTTTCCCATTCAATCCAAGTGGTTACCTGCTTGCGGGAGATTCGCTGGCCTTCCTGAAACAAGTACGAACTCGGAGAAAAGCTTTCTTTTGCAATTTCCATCATGCCGTACTCTAAGTGACTAAAATCAATGCGATATTTAGGATTAGAGCTAAGCATGCCTCGTGTTTGGTTCTTTTGATAAGGCATGGCGGCGCTGCCGTAGTAATTTTCGTCCACCTGTAAAACAGAAGACACGGCAGGCGCTACCGGATCCGCGCTATCCTTCTTTCCCGGTAACAATGAACATGCTGACAACAGCACCGAACAAGCTATCAGGATGCAAAGACAACGTACAAGCTTTCTTTTCGTTTTCATATTGCAAACTCCTTACTTGTTACTCCCACTTTTTCCACTTTTCTTGGCTGTATCTATAGATTTGGGCTGATTCTCCAATTCCGATGATAGGTGTATCGGCTGTACCGTAGGAGATATTAATCAGTTTTTCTGGAAGGTCTGAGGATAGGAGAGTCCACTCCTTGCCAGCCTTAATTAAAATACCTTTATCACTTGCTGCATATAGGGTGTCTGTAGATTTATTTGCTGCAATTGAGTAAATGTGCGAATCGCTTTCTCGCCATTCAACCTGCCAATCGCCATCATGTATATCTATTGATAACAGTTCGTTTTGAGTGAGTACGTACAATTTTTGCTCACTGGGTACATAATCCAAATCATACCCTTCTACTGAATCAATAGGGAATCGTAAATGCCAATTCGCACCGGCATCTGTTGATTCATATACGCCTTCACGGTTCACAAATGCATAGAGGAATGTCCCTTTATCGGTTGGAACTCCAATTAGAGATTGAATGTCATACCCTTGTGGCAATCCTCCCTCTATCCGTTTCCAGGATTTACCTCCATCCTTGGATACCTTGCAAACCTTTGCGCCGGCTACATATATCTGTTTCGGCTTCTTCGGATCAAAAAAGATCGTCTTGACATCCGCCTGTTCCAACTCTTCTGCAACTGCTCCCCATAATCCATGATCGGCAGATGCATAGAGTCCCGCATGCGTTGCCAGCCAGACTTGTTCTCCCCCTTGATCTAGGGCCAATGAATTGATACTGTCCCCTTTTTGCAACACATCCTGGTACGTCAGTTCACCTGTGATCTGAGCCAATTTCACCGATTGTTTCACAACCGGTTCTTCCATCGTCTGGCCCGCATCTACGATTTCTGTTTCAACTGACTTATGTGTTGCAGTAGCACAACCGCTGAGCAAAAGGAGCACACTAATGCTTGCTCCCATCTGTTTAAGCGTGAATCTATCCATCACCTTCACACCTTTGCTTAATATCTCCTCAGCCCACCTATGATAATAGCGCTAAAAATGCCTCTTCATCCAGTACAGTTATACCCAATTTTTCAGCTTTTTCTAATTTGGAGCCTGCTTTTTCGCCAGCAATTACGAGATCGGTTTTTTTACTAACGCTCCCTGTTACTTTGCCGCCAAGCATAGCAATCTTTTCCTCTGCCTCCTGCCGTGTTAATTGCGTCAGTGTACCGGTTAAGACTACTGTTTTACCTGAGAAGGGAAGGTCCTCACCTGCTTGGACACGAACACCTTTATATTTCATGTTCACGCCAGCATTCTTGAGCTTCTCAATCAATTCCTGTACTTGCGGCATGGAGAAATAGGTTAAGATACTTTCAGCCATTTTGGGACCGATCTCGTCAATAGCGATCAGTTCTTCTGCTGTCGCCTGCATGATATGATCAATGTCACCGAATTGCTCAGCAAGTACCTTCGCTGCTTTGGCTCCCACCAATCGAATTCCTAATCCGAAAAGTAGGCGCTCCACAGAATTTTCCTTGCTAGCTTCAATTGCTTGTAGCATCTTATCGACAGATTTCTCACCCATTCGCTCTAATTGTAACAGTTGTTCCCGCTTATCGTGCAGATAATATAAATCGGCGACGCTTGTAATGAGACCTGCGGCAAATAGTGAAGCTACCACTTTCTCTCCAAGTCCATCTAAATTCATCGCTTGCCGGGATACAAAGTGAGACATTCCTTCACGAATAACGGCTGGACATTCTGGATTAATACAACGCAATGCCACTTCATCCGGTAGACGAACCAATTCGCTCGCACACTCCGGGCAGTGAGTTGGCATCATAAATGGACGTTCTTCTCCCGTGCGTCGTTCCTTTAACACTTCTACAATCTCAGGTATAATGTCACCTGCTTTTTTTACAAGCACGTAATCACCTAAGAGTAGTCCTTTTTTCATAATAATGTCTTCATTGTGTAAAGATGCTCGTTTTACCTCAGTTCCAGCTAAGATGACAGGCTGAAGCAACGCTGTAGGTGTCACCACTCCGGTACGCCCAACTGACACCTCAATATCCTTTAACTGTGTCACGGCCTCTTCAGCCGGGAATTTATAAGCAATCGCCCAGCGTGGACTCTTCGCTGTAAAGCCAAGTTCCTGTTGCTGAGCAAAGCTATCTACCTTAATCACCATACCATCAATCTCATAAGAGAGCTCTGGGCGTTTGAGCGTCCAGCTTTGCACAAATTCAATCACTTCTTCTATGTCATCAAAGGTACGGCGTTCCTGATTCACCGAAAAGCCTAGCCGTTCTAAGAAAGTAAGGCCCTCACTGTGAGAATCAATCTGACGCCCTTCTACTTCACCGATCTGATAAATAAACGTGGAAAGAGAGCGAGAGGCTGCAATCTTAGGATCTAGCTGACGCAAGGAGCCTGCCGCTGAGTTGCGCGGATTAGCAAATAATGCTTCTTCCCGCTCCGCCCGTTCTTTATTCAAGCGGTCAAAAGCAATTTTTGACATAAAGGCCTCTCCGCGAACCTCCATGGTAATTGGTTCTGGTAAACGCAACGGAATAGAGCGAATCGTTTTCAGGTTTTGGGTGATATCCTCCCCGGTAGTCCCGTCTCCACGTGTTGCTCCCTTTACGAAAAGTCCGTTTTCATAACGAAGAGAGACAGCTAGCCCATCAATTTTTAATTCGCAGACATAGCGAACAGTTTGGTTTCCTAAGCCCTGACGCACACGACGATCAAAATCGCGTAAATCATCCTCATCAAAAGCATTCCCAAGACTTAACATCGGTGTTTTATGCACAACCTTTTCAAAAAAAGGCAATGGCATACCTCCGACACGCTGGGTAGGAGAATCAGGAGTAACCATATCCGGCCATTGGTCCTCCAGATCTTGCAATTCACGCATCATTTGATCATATTCCTGGTCCGTAATCTGCGGATTATCCTCTGTATAATAATGACGGCTTTCCTCTTCAATCCGTTTCTTTAGTTTGGCAATTTGTTGTTCTGCAGCAACACGATCCACGTATCTCTTCATCCTTTCCGTTCGTTCAAAATCAACCTTTTTCAATAGGAGCAAACTTAGCAAGTAATTTCTTAATTCCTACTGGGCTAGGGAAGGCAATATCCAGCTCGGTGTTGTCACCTGCACCTTTAACACTAACCACTGTTCCTGTTCCCCATTTACCATGCTTAGCCTTATCTCCTACCTTCCAATCTGTTTGTGAGGCTGCTCCGTGTGCCGGCAATTTTGTTGCCTGGTTCAAGCCACGAAATGCGCTTGGCTGCATTGAGACAGTTGATTCTGTAGGTTTAGGGGAACGTCCAAATGTACCCCCTGTACGTCCTCCTGCTCCAAATCGACCAGTTTGACCTTTGCGGCCAGCGCCCAATCCTGAGCCTGAGCCGAAGACGCCACTTGAACCAAAACCACCTTCAGACCCACCGCCTGAACCGAGGTCACCAGTAAGTAGTTCCTCTGGCATTTCATTGAAAAAGCGGGATTGCATATTCATATTTGTACGTCCATATAGCGTACGCATTCTTGCTCGTGTCATAAATAATTTTTGTTCGGCACGAGTAATTCCCACATAAGCCAGACGTCGTTCCTCTTCCATTTCACTGTCATCAAACAGAGCACGACTATGAGGGAAAACTCCTTCCTCCATACCCACTAGGAAGACAACAGGAAACTCCAAGCCCTTAGCGCTGTGCAAGGTCATTAGCACGACTTGTCCATCATCTGGTACCGCTTCCTCTGTATCATCATTGCCAAGTGAATCAATATCTGCCACCAATGCTAGGTCAGTTAGAAAAGCCAGCAAGGTTTTATCCTCGCTCTTTTTCTCAAATTCTTGCGTAACAGACAGAAACTCGTCGATGTTTTCTAAGCGAGCCGCTGCTTCTAGTGATTTATCCTCTTTTAACGATTCACGATAGCCCGATTGCTTCAAGATTTCTTCAACAAGCTCGGTTACACTTAAATAATCCACCATCTGCATCAGGTTTTTTATCATATCCGAGAAGGCTAAAATAGCATTGGTTGTTCGAGAGGCAAGCCCCATATACGCTACTTCCTGGGTGGCTTGAAAGAGTGTCAAACCATGTGCGCTGGCATAGGCTTGCAGCTTTTCTACCGTAGTATCCCCTATATTACGCTTTGGTACATTAATAATACGGGTCAAGCTGATATCATCGTCAGGATTGGATACTAAGCGCAAATAAGCTAGTACGTCTTTAATCTCCTTGCGATCGTAGAACTTCGTGCCTCCGACAATGGTATAAGGAATAGTCGATTTAACCAACACATCCTCCAGTACACGCGACTGGGCATTCGTACGATATAAAATGGCAAATTTGTCGTATCGTTTATAGGTTTTCAGTTGTTCTCGAATCATATCCACAACAAAGTAGGCTTCGTCATGCTCTGATTCAGCCTGATAGCAATAAATTTTGTCTCCTGCTTCTTTGTTGGTCCAAAGATTTTTCTCTTTGCGGTTCTTATTATTTTTAATGACGTGGTTAGCTGCTTCTAAGATATTTTTCGTCGAGCGATAGTTTTGCTCCAGCTTTATTAATTTCGCATGAGGATATTCCTTCTCAAAGTTAAGAATGATCGAAATATCAGCACCGCGCCATTTATAAATACTCTGGTCTGCATCACCCACACAGCAAATGTTTTTGTGCATGTCGGCAAGCATGCTAATCAGCATATATTGGGCTCGGTTTGTATCCTGATACTCATCTACATGGATATATTTGAACTTGCGCTGATAGAATTCCAACACTTCCGGCACTTCTTTAAATAAACGAATCGTCGTCATGATTAGGTCATCAAAATCAAGCGATTGGTTCGTTTTCAACTTCTTCATGTACAACTCATACACTTGTGCTACAATGCGCTGGAACTGATCTCCCGCTACTTGCTCATAACGCTTTGGATCAAGCAATTCGTTCTTCGCTCCACTAATTGCGCCTAAAATAGACCGTGGTTCAAATTTTTTCACATCAATATTTAGTTCTTTCATACACTGCTTGACCACAGTCAACTGATCGCCTGCATCCAAAATGGTAAAATTACGGCTAATGTTAATCCGATCTATATCTCTTCGTAAAATGCGTACACACAGAGAATGGAAGGTAGAAATCCAAATATCATCCGCTCCAGCATCCCGACCAACCATTCTTTCCACACGCTCTTTCATCTCACGAGCCGCTTTATTCGTAAAGGTAATCGCAAGAATGCTCCAAGGAAACACCTGCTTATATCCAACTAGATATGAAATTCGTTGGGTAAGAACGCGGGTTTTACCACTGCCTGCGCCTGCCAGAATCAGCACTGGTCCCTCTGTGGTCTCCACTGCTTTTTTCTGTTCAGGATTTAAACCCGCGAAAAAATTATCTTGAGTTAACATGCCGTAAGCCACCTTTCATTTTGCTTCTTTTCCTTCGTCCCAAAAGAAAGCATATGTTCCTATTTTGTCATAACTTTCCCTGTTATGCCACTCACTCTTTTAGGAAAAAAGACTCCTTTTTTATTCCATTTTTTATCTGAAAGAAAAGAAACTCCTCGGCATTGGCTCAAGGAGTTTCCTGTAAGTCATGTGTGAGTAAAACTAAACTAGAAACGACGCTCTGTCTCTTTTACCGCAGCAACAGTAGATAGAGCCTGTTCCAGAGAATCATAGATGATATTGCCAACAACCACTGTATCAGCGATTGCTGCCATTTCACGAGCTTGGCTTGCATCCGTAATCCCGCCGCCATACATGAGGTGTCCTTCATCCAACGCTGTTTTGCAGGCCTCAACCATCTGCGGGTCGCCATATGTACCGCTGTATTCGATATACACGATTGGCAAACGACATAATTTCGTAGCCGTTTGCACGTAAGCCTTCGCTTCTGCTTTTGACGAAATGGCACGAGCGTTGGTTACCTCAGCTACCGCCGAATCCGGATTAAACACCAAATACCCTTCCGCTACAATATCATCCCAATGTATATAGCTTCCCAGTGAGCTTAGCGCCTCTACATGCGGAGCGAAAATCACATCTGGATTGCTTGCATTTAAAACGATAGGGATAAAGTATCCATCAAAGCCTGGAACAATGGCCTGCAAATTGGAGACCTCCAGCATGCACGGTACAGCATAGCGTCTAATACGCGACATTAGGTCAAGCGTGTTGTCAAATGTGACACCAAGGGTTCCCCCCACAATAATCGCATCTGTACCTGACTCGCAGATTTGCTCCAATTGATCGTCATCAATAGGCTTTTCTGGGTCCAGTTTAAAAACATGTCGCCAGTTGCTAAATTCAATCACGTTGATACCTCCGCTTTATTTACCGATCCGATCCAATGCCAGTTGGTAACCATCATTACCGTAATTGAGGCATCGCTTAACACGAGAGATCGTCGCTGTACTCGCACCTGTTTCCGATTCAATGTGGTTATAGGTATATCCTTTACGCAGCATGCGCGCCACTTCCAAGCGTTGAGCAAGTGACTGCATCTCATTTACCGTACATAGATCATCAAAAAATTTATAGCATTCTTCCATGTCTTTTAAGGACAAGATTGATTCAAAAAGTTGTTCAATTCCCTTACCCTTCAATTTCTCTAATTGCATGAAAAATCACCCCGTGATCGTCTTGGGAACTTTTTCTCTCTGTAAAGTTTTTAAGTACTAAAGTTCTGCTTTCATGATAGAGCAAAAGACTTCTCTGTGCAAGACGATGTTTATCAATTTTACCTGTTTCCTAAAGTTTGGTTATTGAAAGCTAAGATGCTGGTCTAGGCTTGGTGTATTCGGCACGATGTTTACCCATGTATTGCCCGGGAGCAAAGGGATTTCCTTCGTTAGAGCAGCGTCCTCAAATGCTCGAATAACGCCATCCTTTCTTGCCCATTTGATTGGTTTTGCTTTTCCTTGCTGGAACAGATAACCTTCCCCAGGGCCATTTACATCGACCTCACGCCGGCCTTCATTATCCAGCACCTTATGCTTAGTTGAAATCACCAGTACATTCGTGATTTCAAGTTGTTTGTCTGATGTTAGATCCTTATGAACCTCACCTTGTGTAAAGCGTAAATATTTCCCCTTATCCGCATCATATTTGTAACTAAGCGAGTATTGCGGATGCGGTTTGACCTTAATTTCTGCCGCAGGCTGTCCTTGCTCTATTTTGGTATCTTTAGGCAGGAAGGGGAAAAACGGTAGATCAGAGGTCAAACGCATATTTTTCGCCTGCATCGCTTTTTCGATACGGCTTAGATCGGTATATACATTATGAGGAGCGGAACGGAATTTTTCCCTCCAGAAATACGTACTGTTGCTGATCTCATTAATATCGTCATCTGCGCCTTTAAGTATGGAAAGAGCATCCGGGCTTCCACCTACATGCACCAGAATGGAATCTAAGCCTCTGCCCAATTTAATAAAGTACGGACGAATACTTCTTACTGGTCCAATCGTTTTAGGAGTTTGACTGTGAAAAATAGCTAAAAAGCGTGTCACTTCACCTTCCGACAGCACTTCGTACACGATATCAGCTTTATCCAGTCCAGATTGCGGTCTAGCTTTTGGATGATTATTAATCATAACCATTACGGGACGATGATCAATTCGCTCATCCACCCCCATCCCTGTTAGCGGAGCTGTATAAGGAAATGTCTTTTCTTGTAAAGGTTCAGAAACTGGTGGCGTCACCGGATTTGTTTGCGGTGGTTGTTCTTTATTTGCTAACGGGTTACATGATGCCAATAAGGCTGATGCTGTCACAACGACAACCGCATACTTCCAGAAATGTGTCATATATGCCTCACTCCTTTTTTGTCCCTACTATTTTTCGAGCAAGTTCCGCATAATTCCTGCCACAACTTTCCCACATTCCTTCTATTTGGTTCCCACATGTTTTTATGCAAGCTATGGTACTATGATAGATAGAAAGGAAGGGTGACCATGACTCAGACCACACCTTATCTGGTTTATCTGGTTGATGATGAAACGAATTTGCTAGAGCTATTGCGCTCCTATCTTGTCCGGGCAGGTTTTGAAGTAAAAACCTTTCAGAGCGGAGAAGAGGTTCTAGCTGTTCTTGACGATACCAAACCGCACTTATGGATTCTTGATATTATGTTGCCTGATATAGATGGATACGAGCTTCTTAGACTAATCCGAAATAAGTGGGAAGACGTTCCGATCATGTTCATTTCTGCTCGGGATCAGGATATTGATAAAATTATCGGGCTAGAGCTAGGCAGCGATGACTATTTGGCAAAGCCCTTTTTGCCTCGTGAGCTAGTCATTCGCACACAGCGTTTGTTGCATCGCACCTATGAAAAGACTGGACGATCTGTAACAACAACTGCCCAATCTCCGGCAGTGTATGAGGACTGGATAAATGTCTCTTCCTATTTCATTTCAGAAAAAGGCAGATTGGTTAAGGAAAACGAGCAAATGATTGATTTAACGACAAAAGAGTTTGATTTGGTGCTTTACTTTATAAAAAATCAGGGCCAAGCTTTGCAGCGCGAGCAAATCCTTACCGCTGTTTGGGGCGATGACTATATCGGATCAGATCGAGCTGTGGATGATCTGGTAAAACGCATTCGTAAAAAGATGCCTGATTTTCCATTGGAGACGGTATATGGCTTTGGTTACCGGATGACGAAATGATAGGAAAATTTTCGTTACAGAACATGCCGTTAGCCAAACAGATTTTTTTACTGTTTTTATCCTTGACAATCTTGCTTGGGGCAAGTGTAGCCATTCTTTATCCTTATACCTTAAAGCAGATTCTACTGGATAATACGTATTCATTGCTTGAAGATGAAATTGAGAAGGTGTCAGAGAAAATCTCCTTTACGCAAAAGCACGAGCTTGTACCGCTGCCAGCTTTCACCTCTCCACAAATGCTGAGGTTATTGTTACAAGACTATAACTATTCTTTTCAGATGATGGTGTTTAGTACAGATGGTCAACTAATCGGGTTCCAGCATCTGCCCAAGAAAGGCGTTCCATTGAAGGTTGCAGCTGGACTTTTTAAAGAAGCTTCTGCTCACAAAGGCTCAACCCCTTATAAAGGAAGCACCGAGTGGGATAATGAAAATTTCTTGATGGTAAGCCAAAAAATGGATTATTTTGGATTCCCTTATTACCTCGTGATATTTACAAAGGAAAACGAAATCATTCAAATCAATAACATGCTTACCAAAAGATTCTTCATTATTTTTGCCTTTTTTATCTTTGTCAGCTTGTTATTAGCTGGTTGGTTTAGCGGGTATTTGAGTACCCCCTTACGCCGTTTAGAAGAATCCTGCCAAAAGATTGCGCGCCGTCAATTTGACATTCCGCTAATGGTTGATCGCAAGGATGAGATCGGTCAGTTGGCTCGCTCCTTTGACATGATGAAAAAGCAATTGAAGGATCATGACGAATCTCAGCAACACTTTGTGCAAAATATTTCCCATGAATTAAAAACGCCAATTATGGCGATTCAAGGCTATGCACAAGGCTTGATAGACGGCGTTTTTCAAGGTGCTGAGGCCCAAAAAGGCTTGTCCATTATTATGGAGGAAAGCAACCGTTTGGAGACTGTGGTTGAACAACTCTTGTATTTAACCAAAGTAGAATCAGTTGATAAAATGATGACCTTTACTTCATTAGACTTAACAGAAATGATAGGACTGCTACATCAACGCTATCATCTTCTGCACCCACATTTAGCATGGCAGATTGAGATACCGGAAACCCTGCCAATGAAGGGCGATGGTGAACAGCTTTACAGTGCTTTTACTAATATTGTGGAAAATCAGCTACGATACGCCAAAACCACAATCACCATCACAGCCAAAGTGGTACAAGAACAAATCGAAATCGCTATTTCTAATGACGGTCCGCCTATTGAGGAAAGCGTCATGCCTTATTTATTCCAACGTTTCCGCAAAGGGAAAACGGGTAAGCACGGCTTAGGTCTCGCTATTGCACGTGCTGTTCTGGAAGCGCATGGAGGATCGATTACGGCTAAAAATATTTCTGAGCAGCAGGGGGTTATGTTTATTGCGACCTTGCCGCAAAAGCAATCTCATTTAGGATAACAAAACGGTAATCGGGAGGAAATTTCCCGGTTACCGTTTTTTAAGCTCTTCCAGCATGAGCCTATTCTCGCAAGTAACGTGTATAACTTTTTGTCAATTGCCACATGTTAAAACTAACAATCAGGATAAAACTACCTTTATGACTAAGAAAGGAGAGAAGAAATGCCACGTCTCTTCTCACGCGTCTTCATCTTGTTGTTGGTGATTAGCTCTATGCTGGTAGCTTCTTGTCAATCCGGTTCACCGTATCAAAATAAATCTGCTACCTCTGCTCGAAATACTTCTCCCCACTTTGCATCCGTTCATGAGACTCCTACTATACAAAACGTAATTTCTAGCACCAGACCCAGAGAGATGATTGGGTTTTATACAGAATCGGAGGAACCTTATCCTGGATCTCTTCCGACCTTATCAGCTCAGCATGAACAGCTTAGTACAATCGTACCCTTTTGGTATAAGCTGGATGATAAAAATCCTGGATATTTAAAAACAACCCTTTCAAAAGAAGAGCAGCAAAAGATCATAGATCGGGCACATGCCAATCAAGTTCAAGTCTATCTGTTAGTTCATAATCTGTTCTATGGTTCTATCCAAAAAGGAAAGGATGTTGCGCGAGATATCTTGCGCAATCCTAAGAATCAGCGTTATTTTTTGCGTAATTTAGAACGTGAAGTGCTTTCCATGGGCTATGACGGCGTTAATTTGGACATTGAAAATCTATATCTAGAAGACAAGTTTGCATTCACTCAGTTGGTAAAAAATGTAACGCAATTGATGCACCGGTATGGCAAGACCGTCACAGTCTGTGTTCCTGCTAATACAGGCGATGAACGTTCCAATGCATGGTCTCCTTGGTTTGATTATAAGCTACTGGGTCGCTACGCTGATCGCTTGGTGATCATGGCCTATGACGAGCATAATCCGCGAACCAAACCAGGACCTGTTGCCTCCATTCAATGGGTTGAAGATACGGTGCGCTATGCACTCTCACAGGGGGTTCCTGCTCAAAAAATCTTACTTGGGGTTGCTGGGTATGGTTGGAATTGGAACAGCAGCGGTGAAAAAGCCGAGTATCAATCCTATAAAAGCCTTATGGAGCTAAGCAAAATCCACGGAGCCACTCTTAATTGGGATCAGGAACGCCTCTCCCCCCATATGCAATACATGGATGAAGACGGGAATATGCACATCGTTTGGTTTGAAAACTCTTTTAGCACCCGCTCCAAGCTAGATTTAATTGAGAAATATGATCTGGCTGGGATAGCCCTTTGGCGCTTGGGACTAGAGGACCCAACCATTTGGGATAACCTTTCCAATCAAATTGATGTCTGGAAAACAGATACGATTCATTAATGAAGGGCAAGCCCTGTACACAACAAAAACCTTGAATTCTAGAGTAGATTTCAAGGTTTTTGTTGCTATTCTATGCCAAATACGCCTCTCTCACCTGAGGATCTGATAGCAGATTTTTTGCATCATCCTTCAAAATGATCTCACCCGTCTGGATGACATAGCCTCGGTGTGCAATGGCAAGCGCCTGATTTGCATTCTGTTCTACCAACAGGATGGTCATACCCTCTTGATTTAATTCCGTGATGATCTCGAAGATTTGCTCAACTAAAATGGGAGCTAACCCCATAGATGGCTCATCTAACATCAGGATTTTGGGCTTCATCATTAATCCACGAGCGATAGCCAGCATTTGCTGTTCACCGCCTGACATCGTGCCACCTTTTTGAGATACTCGTTCTTTTAAGCGTGGAAAATAATGAAAGGCTCGTTCGATACCCTCTTCCATCACTTTTTTATCCTTGATAGAAAAGGCCCCCATCTCCAAATTTTCCTTAACAGTCAATTTTGGAAATATCCGCCTTCCCTCCGGAACATGGGCAATTCCTAATGCTGAGATATCATGCGGTTTTTTACCGGTAATTGCTTGCCCGTTCAATAACACTTGGCCTTCTTTGGTACGTACTTGACCACATATGGCTTTTAAGGTAGTTGATTTTCCAGCTCCATTAGAGCCTATAAGAGTTACAACTTCTCCCTGCTCTACCGTAATACTTAGACCTTTTAACGCATGGATGCCACCGTAATAGGTATGAACCTCCTTCAATTCCAATAATGCCATCGCTCTTCCCTCCTACGAAGCTTCTGTTGCGCTCTTGCCCAGATACGCCTCAATTACCTTTGGATTTGTTCTGATATCGTCTGGAGTACCCTCCGCAATCTTCCTTCCGTAATCCAGAACATGAATATACTCGGACAGTCCCATAACCAGCTTCATATCATGTTCGATTAAAATAATGGTTAATTCTAATTCGCGTTTGAGCTGGCGTATGAAGTCTGTCATTTCCACCGTCTCTCTTGGATTCATTCCTGCCGCTGGCTCATCTAACAAAATGATCTGAGGGTTCGTAGCTAAGGCCCTAGCGATCTCTAGCCGGCGCTGCAATCCATACGGCAAGCTTCCCGCGGTTTCATTAGCAATCTGTTCAATCCCTACATATTCAAGAATTTGATAAGCTTCAATCCGTGCTCGTTCCTCTTCTTCCCGCACTCGTTTTGAATGAAACAAAATTCCCAGAAGACCTGCTTGGAGACGTCCATGCTGCCCAATCATTACGTTCTCTAACGCTGTCATTTGTTTGAACAGTCTGACATTTTGAAACGTCCGTGTAATGCCTTGGGTTGCTATTTGATCAGGTTGAAGGCCTTTAATGCTCTTTCCATTTAGTACAACATCCCCCTCGTCTGGCTCGTAAAAGCCTGTCACCATATTAAAAAAGGTGGTTTTACCTGCCCCATTTGGACCGATGACTGCCGTGATGCTTCCTTTTTCAATATCAATCGACACGTCTTCATTAGCTACCAGACCACCGAATTTCTTGGTTAAATGTCTCGCTTCTAGCAATGCCATGCTACTCCCTCCTCTAGCCTGCTTTGTTTCGTCCAGTCAGCTTAGCAAGAATGCCCTGCCTTTGTTCAACCTGAGCGTGATTTTTAATGGACTCCATATTTTCTTTCCTTCTTTTTGCTGGAATTAATCCGTTTGGACGATAGAGAGCCGCTAATACCAGTAGAATTCCAAACACCATCCGCTGTAGCTTAGACGGGTCTAGCTGACTGGGTAGATACAGGATTCCTGCCTGAGATAGCTCATGTAAATAATTAGATAACTCTTTTAAAATTTGAACCTGTAGCAGTGTAACAAACGTTGCACCTAAAATAACGCCGGGAATGCTGCCGCTCCCACCTAAAATAACCATTACCAAGATGCTAAATGACTCCATCAATGTAAAGGAGGTAGGATCAACAAAGGTTTGCTTTGCCGCAAAGATAACTCCCACTACCCCTGCAAAGGATGCTCCTGTAGCAAATGCCGCTAGTTTCGTTTTTAACAGAGAAATGCCCATAGACTGCGCTGCCAGCTCATCTTCACGAATCGCAATCCAAGCCCGCCCTAGTTTGGAATGCTCCAAGCGAATGTTGGCAAATACAATCAATAAAATCACCACGAGGACAATAAAATAGAAATGAAAAGCATCAGAAAATGGTTCACCCAATATTTGCGGGGCATTAATAGACGTTATCCCCTGAGGTCCATTTGTTATATTGATTGGCTTATCTAAATTATTAAAGATTATTCTGATAATTTCACCAAACCCTAAGGTAACAATGGCTAGATAATCTCCTTTTACACGGAGAACGGGGAGTCCTAGCAGAATTCCAAAAATAGCTGCAACCAGCAAACCAACCACTAAAAATGCCCAAAACCACTCTCCACTTAACGGGAACAAATCTCCCGGAATAAAATGATTAGCCTGTGCGGTAGCAAATATGCCGTATGCATATGCTCCAGCGGCAAAAAAAGCAATATAGCCTAAATCCAATAATCCTGCAAATCCAACCACAATGTTTAAGCCAAGCGCCATCGCTACATAAATGCCGATATTGGTCGCCACTTCCATATAATAGCTGTTATCATAAGCTAGTAATGGAATAAGACCGAACAGCACGAACACCCCTAAAAACACTTGTATCCATTTATTCGTATTCGTGTAGTAAATGAGCAATACGGAAAAAATGAGCCCCACAAAGCTTGTTACCGATTGCTGTAATAAATAAAGCGCTACAGAGCATGCTACAATCCACACCAGCGTAAGAAGAAGCGGGATTGGTTTTTCCTTTGCTAGCACATTTTTAAGAGTTCCCATTTCTTTCACCTACACTTTCTCTTTTACGGCTTCTCCAAGCAGACCCTCTGGTTTGAACAGAAGCACTAGAATGAGAATGGCAAACCCGATGACATCCTTATACTCTCCACCGAAGGCTCCTCCTGTTAACGGCCCCATATATGCACCAGCCAACGACTCAACCAAACCAAGAAGCACTCCGCCCAGCATCGCCCCTCTAAGGTTGCCAATCCCGCCTAATATAGCAGCCGTAAAAGCTTTCATGCCCAAAATGAATCCAATGAAAGGATCAATCGTTCCATAGTTTTGTGCAAACAACACACCTGTTGCTCCACCTAAGCTTGAGCCAATAAGGAAGGTTAGCATGATAACTTTGTCCACATTTATGGTCATAAGTGATGCTGTGGATTGATCCTGTGAAACGGCACGCATCGCGATACCCCATTTTGTCTTATTAATAAAAAAGGTTAATGTAATCATCATTACGATAGCTACGATAACAACAATGACAGCTTTGGAGGGAACTTGGGCAATTCCGATATCAATTTTTCCAGGGAATAAAATTGGTCCTGTTAAATAAAAGGTATCCCGATGAAGCGCTTCTGCAAAACGAACGATATCCTGCAAGAAGAAGGACACACCAATAGCAGATATCAACGGAACCAGCCGCGGGGCATTACGTAGAGGTCGATAAGCAACCCGTTCAATCCCCACACCCAATAAACCGGTTACGATCATACTGATAATGAGAGCAAGAAAAAGAGCTAAAAATGGATTCATTCCTTGCAATACACCGTTAGCATCCATAATCAGAAGCACTTCTGTTCCGACAAAGGCTCCCACCATAAAAATTTCTCCGTGGGAAAAGTTAATAAATTCCAAGATTCCATAAACCATTGTGTAACCCAAGGCTACAACTGCATACATGAAGCCGAGGGTAAGTCCGTCGACCAAAACTTGAGGTAGGATCTGCCACATGTACATTCCTCATTTCTTTATATTTTTATTTTTACTGTAAATGCAGATCATTTTCCCTAAAAGCAAATAGGGCTTTTCCTCAATCATTCACAAAAGAAGGGCGCTTCTATGTGTCGTCCCCTTACTACAACGGTAGAAAGCGTCCTTTGTAATTACTACTCTACTTTGCCTACATACGTGGCTTTGCCGTTTTCAAATTTGTAAACGAATATCTGAGCGAATTCATTGTCTCCTTTTTCTGTAAAGGTGACTTTGGTAAATTGACCTTGAAAGTCTTTCGTTTTATGAACTGCGTCTAATACTTGCTCTCTGCTAGGCTTCTTATTTCCATTTGCCTTAATAGCGTTTTTTAGGCCATGCAGTAATACCTTCATCGCATCATATCCGTAAACGGAATAGGCTTCTAGCTTTTTATTAGTTGCCTTTTCATAAGCTTCAGCCCATTTTTTGCCTTCAGCAGTTTGGGTAACGTCGCCTGCTGCCGATGTATAGATCACTCCTTCAGCAGCACTGCCAGCAATCGTCACTAATTCTGAGGAATCAATTCCATCCCCGCCCATAAATATGCCCTGATACCCTTTATCACGAGCCTGCTTAAATAACAGACCTCCTTCCGAATAAATCCCTCCAAAGAAAACTAGGTCTGGTTTGCTTGTAACTACTTGATTAACCACAGCACTATAATCCTTTTCCCCTACAGTAATGCCTTCGAAACCAAGTATTTCCACCCCATCCTTTTCAAATTGAGCTTTTACTTGGTCAGTTAATCCTGTACCATACGCCGTCTTATCCGTAATAATGAATGCGGTTTTTACGCCAAGCGTATTTTTGGCATATCTAGCTGCTGCGGGGCCTTGTGCATCATTGCGTGCGCAAATGCGATGGACTGTCTTCTTCCCTTCTTCAGTAAGATTGGTGCCTGTGTTAGCGGGAGAGACCATGACCAGTTTGCCAGCTTCATACTTAGAAGAGGACGGAACAGCAACACCGGTATTGTAGTGACCGATCACTCCCAGTACGTCCTTGTTGGCAACCAGTAGCTGGGCATTGGTAACACCCTGTTTGGGATCAGCCTGATCATCCTGTGGAAAGAGCTGTAGATCGAATCCCATTTTCGCAAATTCTTCCTTCTGCTCCTGCAGGGCGTACCCTGCACCCTGTTTAATCGCGTCTCCAATGTTTGCGTATGCACCAGATAGCGGGCTTTGGGTAGCTATTTTTATTACCTCTTTTCCGGTGCCTTGGCCTGCCCCTGCACAGCCTGATAAAGCTAATCCAGTAATCAATATGGCGGTCAAGAGTCCCATGCTAGCTTTCTTGTTCATGGAATCAAATCCCCCTTATTTTTCTTCTTTCAACTAAATCAGTTTATTCTCAGATCGTCAGGATTTTGACAACTATAGGGTAGAAAGATTCGTTTTGTGTTAATGATTATTTTTTATTGTAAAATAACTCAGAAAATTTACAAGAAAAAAATAATTTTTATCGAAGCGATTTTACCGCGCCATTGGTACTATTTTACACATATCAATAAGGAATAGAAGCTTTATTGATAACCTATCAGCCAAACTTTTAGATCGGACTAGCAGGATAAATCATAGTACCTGTCTTCACTTCATACATTCCAGCCTTAGTAAAACGAACAAAGGGTAAATGGGTAGCGGTAAAAAATAATAAGGAATAAATTGGATCATCAAAACGATAGCCACGTTCTCTCATTAATATGGTAAAAAGCTCGCTTTTTTCCATGACAAGCTCCATCGGTTCATCTGTCATTTTCCCGCCTATAGGCAGGGGCATATGAAATAACACTTCTCCCTTTTCAATGATTGCCACTCCTCCTTTTGATGCTGCGATCTCCTGAAGGGCCGCTTTCATCGCTTGCGGATTACGACCTAATACGAGAAATTCTGTGGATGCATGGAAGGTGGTCGCTAATGCTTCTAGCTCAACAGCAAATCCTCGTAAAATGGCCTTTGTGAGTTGTTTCGTCTTGGGGTCAATTAAGACTGCAAGCATCGCATCCGGTATTTGTATAAGCTCCTCCCAATTATGAATAACAGTTGTTGTATCTAATTTGCTAATAACTGAATTCATCATACAGATGACAGGGAGAGAATCTAAGTGAAGGGCTTGCTCTTGTTCTTGCTCTGGAAACAAAAACCAATGATCAGACACCGTTTCTTCCATGGTGGAGCCAATAGAAATAAACTCACTTAGTTGCCTTTTTGGTATCTTTGCTTTAGCTTGTCCCTCCTCAGAGATCAGAAGACCATTTGCGATAACCGTTTCTGGCGTTGGATTACTTCTTTCTGTAAGCAGCAATATATCAGCCACACGTCCAGGAGCAATCCCACCTATTTCCGTATCCATTTGGTAATAAGTAGCAGGATTTAATGTTGCCATTACGTAGGCCTCCTCCATAGGCATACCGGCCTCAATCGCAACTCGGATCGTGTAGTCCATCACTCCGTTTCGAAGCATCGGCGCTGTAGCTCCATCTGAGGTAAGCATCATGCGAGGCGACCAAGGTAAGCCTAATTGCTTCCATTCTTTAATCAGTTTGGGCAGATCGGGCCGAATGGAGGAATGGCGGAGTGTAGCATACATCCCCACTTGCAAGCGATGCAGCAGCTCGTCGGCCGTCATACTTTCATGACAAGCTCCTACACCATGAGCGGCCGCTAAAGCCAATGTTTGATAAGAAGCCCCTGGATGGTGACCCTCTATTCGTTTACCCAAATCCAGAGCATAGCGCATTCCTTCTAACAGCTCTTCTCGCTCATCCAATATTCCTCTCCAATCCGTTAATTCTCCAGCCTGGATCACTAGAGGATGATCTAATAGCTCCTTTATTCTTTCTCGCTGAAATACTCCTTCTGGATCAGGCAGCGTTTGTGAATCCAGCCTAGCCCAAAAAAATTGCTTCACGGGATGCTTATTTATCTCATCTAAAAGCGAAGACAGCTTATCATAGGGCAACAATTGAAATAAGAACAAGCTATCACTTACCATCGTCGTGGTCCCTGTCTGCAATGCATAATCAGCTAAGGTGAACGGATTATACCATTGAAAAGGATGGGCATGCGGTTCGATGTATCCCGGGACGATATATTTGTCTTTTGCATTTATACAAATTGTATCCTGATTTACGAATGGTGCTTTTTCTCCCACATAAGCAATTCGCTCCCCGGACAAGACTATGTCTGCTTGGCGCCAAGACTTCGTATATACATCTAATATGGTACCTCCAGTAATCCACACACTAGCAGCTTCAAGTCCTTTTGCAGTACGAATCATTTGTTTGTAAGCCATTTCTGTTAGTTTCCTTGCCCTCACTCATTCCCTCTCCTCTCTTGTTAGCATCGTTATTTACTACTTATATGACTCACTCATGGATCCCTGCTTTTCTGCCATTTTTTCCTTGGGTGGACGATCGCTTCTCAACACAAACTAACACGAGGAAGGAGGCTGGATGAGCATGAAAAAGAATGTTGGTAGGCTGGACGCCTATATTCGTATAACCTTGGGGCTAATCGGTTTAGGGTGCGCTATTAGCAAAATGTCAAATCATCGTTATCGTAAAAAACCTTATGGTCTTCTGCTTTGGTCTGCTATGAAGGTAGCTGAGGGAATCACGCGCTTTTGTCCAATCCTCTTGATGTTTGGTATCAGTACCAGAAAAGAGGATGTAATACGTCAAGCGATGGATAAAATTATTCCAACTGGTCTTTCGCTTTACAACAAGACTAGAGAAGCTACGTCGTCGATGAAAAACCGAGTAACCAAGCGAACCTCCACAGA
The DNA here is from genome assembly GCF_001645205.1 of Brevibacillus sp. SKDU10. Classification (NCBI taxonomy): domain Bacteria; kingdom Bacillati; phylum Bacillota; class Bacilli; order Caryophanales; family Paenibacillaceae; genus Brevibacillus; species Brevibacillus sp. SKDU10. Next base: position 50,685 of record NZ_LSSO01000134.1, read on the forward strand.
TCATACCCAAGCAAATTCTCAGAATGAGCAGGCAACAAACCATAACGCTGAAAACACGCAAGTTGAAGAGCTTGCTCGCAAGGCATTCGAAAGCTTTGTAGAAAGCGAAAAACAAGGTGAGCAAGCATCTCTTCAACCATCTACCCAGCAAGAAGACTCACACCATGATCAAGCAAAGAATAAAAATGCGTCTAATCATGATGCTAAGTGAAATCAAACGAAAGGGATCAGGCCACAGAGGCCCAATCCCTTTTGTTTGTTCAATCCAGACTACTTATTCTCTCTGACTGTCTATACCTTTTTAAAAGCTTTATCAGCAATATCTCTACGATAATGTGCACCCGTAAAGGAAATATTGGTTACAGCCTGGTATGCTTTTTCTTTGGCTAGTTGCAAGGAGTCGTCTAAAGCAGTTACGGCAAGCACCCGTCCACCATTTGTTACAAAATGACCAGCTTCCTGCTTTGTACCAGCATGGAACACCATTTCCTGTCTGTCTCCTTGAGGCGAATCAGCTACAGGTACATCCAGACCACTTATGACAGCTCCCTTAGGATAATCTCCCGGATATCCTGGTGAAGCCATAACAACTGTAACCGCACTCTGCTTACTCCATTTGATATCTAAATCAGCCAAGGTTCCATTTATTGTGGCCATCACAATCTCCACTAAATCCGTTTCCAATAAAGGCAGAATGACCTGTGTTTCTGGATCACCGAATCTGGCATTAAATTCAACAACCTTAGGACCATCCTCGGTAAGCATCAATCCCGTGTACAAAACACCTCGAAACGGGATACCTTCCTTTACCATAGCAGACGCCATCGGTTGAACAATCTTATCTATGATATGCTGTAGATCGCTATTCTTTACTTGAGGTACAGGAGCATAAGCCCCCATGCCGCCGGTATTCGGCCCTTTATCTCCGTCAAATACCGTCTTATGATCCTGAGAAGGAATCATTGGCTTAACAGTCTCTCCATCAATAAAGGAGAGCAACGTCAATTCTTCCCCGCGCATAAACTCTTCAATAACAACGCGACTTCCAGCTTGACCAAACTTACTATCCTGCATGATCTGACGGATTGCTTCTTCTGCTTCCTCTAGGCTAAAAGCTAGAATGACACCTTTTCCTTGTGCCAGACCGTCCGCTTTAACAACAATAGGAGCCCCTTTTTCTCTTACATAAGCGATAGCAGATTCAAAATCGAGGAAAGATTCATATTCCGCAGTTGGAATCTTATATTTTTTCATCAGACATTTAGCAAAGGATTTGCTGCCTTCCAGCTTTGCGGCTTTTGCACTTGGACCATATATAGGTAGATTACGCAGAGTAAAGAAATCTACAATTCCTCCTAAAAGCGGATCTTCAGGACCTACAATGGTAACATCAATTTCCTCGTCTTTCGCAAACTGTGCCAGTGCCGCATAATCTGTCACCTGGATCGGAACGTTTTGCACCAGAGCAGCGGTTCCACCATTACCCGGAGCGCAGAATATTTTCTGCACTTTAGGGCTTTGTGCCAGTTTCCACACGAGGGTGTGTTCCCTTCCCCCGCTGCCTACTACCAAAACTTTCATTCTATTTGTCCTCCCCTTAATGTTTAAAATGACGGACACCTGTGAAAATCATAGCAATGCCATGACGATTGCACGCATCGATCGATTCTTGGTCTCGAATAGAGCCACCAGGCTGAATAATAGCTGTAATTCCTGCTTGAGCTGCTGCTTCTACTGTATCAGACATTGGGAAAAATGCATCTGAGGCAAGAACTGCTCCCTTAGCTTCTTCTCCAGCTTGTGTGATTGCAATTTGGGCTGAACCTACTCTGTTCATCTGCCCCGCACCAACTCCGATAGTTTTATCTGATTTAGCTAGAACGATCGCATTGGACTTAACGTGTTTGACCACCTTCCAAGCAAACTCTAGCTGAGTTAGCTCTTCTTCACTTGGTGAACGTTCAGTTACGACCATTATAGCAGTAGGGTCAAGGGATTTGCGATCCCATTCCTGCACAAGCGCTCCACCATGCACAGAAGTGATTTGATAAGCAGAACCTAATGCACCTTTATGCTCAGTAGAGGCTATCTCGTCCATCTGAAGTAAACGTACATTTTTCTTTTCCTGCAAAACAGCCAACGCCTCTGGTTCAAAAGCTGGGGCAATAATGATTTCTAAGAATACCTCTTTTAGTAGTAAAGCTGTTTCACGATCAATCGGGCGATTCACCGCTACAATCCCACCAAAAATAGAGACGGGATCAGCATCATACGCTTTTTGATAAGCCTGCTGAATGGTCACTCCCACACCTACCCCACATGGATTGGTATGTTTTACTGCAACCGCTGCTGGCTCGCTGAATTCAGCCAATATAGCCAATGCAGCATTAGCATCGTTAATATTATTATAGGAAAGTTCTTTGCCGTGAAGTTGTTTGCACGAAGCGATATTGCCGCTAGTGGACAAAGCATCTCGATAAAATGCTGCCTTCTGATGAGGGTTTTCTCCATAGCGAAGCTCCTGAGCCTTTTCATAGGTAACCGTAAAGCTCTCTGGCAATTCCTCGCCTGTTTGTTCGCTTAAATAGCGTGAAATGAGAGAATCATAGGCAGCCGTATGACGAAATACTTTAGCTGCTAGGCGTTTGCGCGTTTCTAAACTGGTGTTTTGTTGTTCGCGGATTTCATTCAACACAAGCTCATAGTCATTAGCATCAACAACTACAGTCACGTATGCATGGTTCTTTGCAGCCGAGCGCAGCATAGTTGGCCCGCCAATATCAATATTTTCAATCGCGTCCTCATAGCTGACATCTGGACGAGAAATTGTTTCCTTAAACGGATAAAGATTAACCGCTACGATATCAATATATTCAAAACCTTGGGCCGCCATTTGCTCCGCGTGCTCTTCATTATCGCGAACCGCGAGCAAACCACTGTGAATAGCTGGGTGCAGGGTTTTTACCCGACCGTCCATCATTTCTGGAAATTGGGTTACCTCCGATATTCCTGTTACCTTAACTCCTGCATCAGCTAAAAGAGTCGCTGTACCTCCAGTTGAAATGACCTCAAAACCTAGCTCGACAAGCTGGCTTGCAAATTCCACCACGCCTGTTTTGTTAGATACGCTAATCAGTGCTCTCTTTTTCCCCACGGAAAGAACCTCCTGACATGTAATTACTCGTTTAACACGAACATTTCATGCTAATCATATTATAAATGTACGTTTTTTTCAACATTTTTACTGCTCAAATAGCCTATTACCTTTTATTTACTTTCTAATTACTTTCTGTCATGATGTTCTTTTTTTTCTGGCAAAAATAGGAGATAATAAGAAAGATTGAATAAGTCAGAAAGGATTGTTGACATGCTCCAAAAGAAAACAGCCCTTCTTGCGGGTGCAAGCGGACTGGTAGGAGGACATTTACTCACTTTTTTATTAGAAGCTCCCGAATACGAACGTATTTATGCGATTGGGCGAAAGGCGCTACCAATTGATCATCCGAAACTTGAACAAGCTGTTCTTTCTTTTGAAAATCTGGATCAATATGACTCGCTTTTCTCATCTACGGATATCTATTGCTGTCTTGGCACCACACGAAAAAAGGCAAAAAGTAAGAAACAATTTCAGCGAGTTGACTATGAATATCCACTGGCTATGGCAGGCCTAGCTAAACAACAAGGCGCTGAAAAATTTCTACTGGTTTCTGCTTTAGGTGCTAATGCAAACTCGCTTTTCTTTTACAATCAAATAAAAGGGAAGCTGGAACGAGATATTGCAAATCTACAATTGCCTACTGCCTTGTTCTTTCGTCCTTCCTTATTACTAGGTAAACGTGATGAGTATCGAATTTCCGAACATTTGGCAGGTAAGCTTGTTCCTTTTCTCTCTCCCTTGTTGATTGGTCCCTTAGCAACGTATCGTGCTATCCCTGCAGAAGAAGTAGCCTATAGCATGTACCAAGCCGCCCAACAAAGCATTATCGGAAATCATGTGTACAACTCATCTCTTATACATGATATGGCTCAATCACGTTTTTCTACATCCTAATCTACAGTGCAGATACCTGCCTAGTCCCTTGTCACGTATGTCAACATAAACTGATTATTAAGTCGTCGGAGAGGAGGGGAGTCATGCCAGCAATATCCGATTTAGTGGGGGATCTTGGTGTTTCGTCAGATAATTTAGCATTTTGGGCTGCTATACTTAGTCTCATCAGCTCTGTTCTAGCCTTCCTCGCACTTGTAATCGATAGGCAAAAAAAGGAATCCAAAAAGTGCTAACAGATTTTTCTTTGCCATCAAAAGGCCATGGTTATCATCTTTACCTTCCATTCGAATAAATGAATGGTTGCATAAATACTCAGCCATCCGAGTAACAGATAAAGGATTTGTTGGTTTCTTGGAGATGTGTTTTTTACATTCATGACTAAAATAGATCCAACTACAACACCGATGGTAAACCATGCTACTTGTATAGAAGGTACCATTCCCTCAGCGTTATTCCACATCAGCACCCATATCAGTGTGGCAACAAAATAGGAAGCAATAAATCGCCAAAACGAGTTCACTGTTCTCACCTCACGACCACTTGACATTCTTATTTACAAATAAAATACTGAAACTGTATAAACACCTTACTTTTTACAAAAAAGGAACCGATATAACTAGTGGATATATTAATTTTATATAGTAGCTAGTATAGTTCTATATGATGGGGGTCACTTATTTTATAATATATATATTACAATCAAAAGAGATTGCAACGGACAATCAGATCAAAAACTGCTGTCTCATTATTCCGGGGGGTATTTCATGTGCGCAAAACCTTTTTCCGTATTTTTTGGTTCTAACCACAACAAGAAAGCGTTCTCACTAGATGAGCAAGCGCATGCCAAGAATGTATCTCTAAACGTGCCAAAACATTCCGATGTCGTGAAACAATTGGAAATGATTCAACTTTCCGAATCCGATCTTCGAATTGCCCGCTGTCTCCAGCCACTCGTTGAACAGCATATCGATGAGATGGTAGATCAATTTTACAAGAATCTGAAGCACGAGCCTTCCTTGATGGTTATCATTGAACGCCACAGCTCCATTGACCGTTTAAAAGCAACACTGCGTACTCATATTTTACAATTGTTTAACGGCATTATAGATGAGAACTTCCTACAACAGCGTAAGCGCATTGCAATCGCTCATGTTAAAATTGGTTTGCTACCAAAATGGTATTTATGTGCCTTTCAGGATTTATCAATCTCGTTGTTCAATATGCTAGACATACATATAGACAGTAAATCTGATTACCATAAATCAGTAAAAGCCATTACCAAGTTATTAAGTATCGAACAGCAAATCGTGCTGGAGGCGTACCAGGATGAGATCAACCGTTTACGTAGCTTAGAAGAAGATAAGAAAGTGATTGTCCGAGAAAAAGTCAACCAATCCGCTCAGGAACTAGCTGCAATCTCTGAGGAAACTAGCGCTTCTGTCGAGGAGCTGAGTGCCCAAGCTGGGGAATTTGTGATTCATGCGAAGCAAGGAACAGCTTCTTCTATTGAAGCACAAAATTTGTCCATAGAGGGTACCACCAAGCTTGACGAGCAGGTTAGCCAATTTGATCTGCTTCAGTCTAGTATGAAAGAAATCTCCGTTGAAATGAAAGCTCTGGAAAATACTTCAGAGCAAATTCGAGGCATCGTTAGTGTAGTAACGGGTATCGCCGAACAAACCAATCTCCTCGCCTTAAATGCGGCCATCGAGGCAGCGCGTGCTGGTGAACAAGGGAGAGGCTTTGCTGTGGTTGCAGATGAGGTGCGCAAGCTCGCGGAACAAACGAAAAAGTCGGTCTCTGGTGTAACTCAATTGATTGAGCAAACACATAATCAAACCTCCAGAGTGTCTTCGCTTCTCGACCGTGTAGAAGAATTGATTGTATCCTCTACGTCTTCGATGAGCGAAATAACCTGCTTTTTTGCCAATATCCAAAAAGCTGTCAGTATTAGTAAGGAACGTAGCAACCTGATTGAACAAGAGCTTGTCACTTTTTCACGCGTCATTGAAGAAATGAATCAAGCTGTTTCTCATGTTGCACATTCAGCAGAGAACTTATCTGAGGTAATGGATACGTTATAGGAACTGTTGCTGGGAATAACCGTACCTCCCATATGTGGGCTGTACGGTTTTCTTTTATTTTATACACGCTTCTTTTTCCCTTTTTTATTGCTTAGTTTTTTTAGACTATGATAGAGACTTTTAGAGCTTTTGCTTGATTTTTTATGCAAAGGTACCTTTGCATATTCTCCTTTTGTTCTTTTACTTGATTTGTTCTTTGCTTTTTTTTCTTTCTTATCCAGACTACATTCGATAGGTGATTCCACCTCTTCAACAGGGTGATTTAGCACTTCATTTTTAATACCGGTGTAATCCTTGTTTTTGACTTTATTTAATACCTGATCACGTGCCTCTTGGGACACGTTCAATCCCATGTCAGATATCTCATTTAGCACTGAAGTTATATTTTTACTATTTACTTCAGGTAGCTTTTGCGCCAATCGATATATGTCATGAATGCTCCACTCTCTTCCTGTTCGCTCACTAAGCTTGCTAAGCAAATTGGATACGATATCCGCCATTCCAGTTGTTCGCCTCCTTGTGTGCGTGCCCACTTGCTCTATCATATGAATAAGGCAAACAGTTGGTGAGCGGGAAAGTCGCGGAAAGATACTTTTGGGTGTTTGGGGTCGTTCTCACCTTGCTGCGAATCAAACACGAAAAAGCGTTTTCCTTCATCCTGAAGGAGAACGCTCTACTTATGTTGCTTGCCTCGCTGTTTGGCTAGTTTAGATTCCCCTTACCTTAAATCCCTAACTGGGATTCTTCGCTAAGACCCTGTAACACACGAATTAACAGCCTATGCTCAACCTCATGTATCTTTTGCTGCAAACTTTCTTCGGTATCTTCCTTATGAACAAAAATAACTTCCTGATCAATGATGGGACCTGTATCCATTCCCTCGTCAACAAAATGAACAGTCGCACCCATCACTTTTACTCCATATTTCCATGCTTTTTTAATAGCATCTTTTCCCGGAAATGCCGGTAGTAAAGATGGATGTAGATTGATCATTCGCCCTTGGTAGCTGATAAGCAATACATTCCCTATCAATCGCATATAGCCAGCTAGTACAATAAAATCAATTTCTTCTTGCTTTAATTGAACCAAAATCTCTTGTTCAAATGCTTCCTTAGACACATAATCTTTGGCTGAAAACAAAAATACAGGGATGCCAAGACGCTCTGCTCTCTTTATCGCATAAGCTTTAGCTTGATCACAGACTAATAGAGCTACCTCTAAGGAGGGAAGGCGTCCATCTCGAGTGGCTTGCACAATCGCTTCAAAATTAGATCCGCTTCCAGAAGCAAACACCGCTATCCTCATTGGTGCTCCCCTTCCACATAAACAACTCCGCTATCTCCTTGCTGTGCCTCCCCAATCAGATACGCTTCTTCTCCAGCCTCCTGAAGCATGTTTAATACATTTTCAGCATCCTTCTTGGCTACTGCAAGCACCATTCCAATTCCCATATTAAAAGTCAGGAACATATCCTGCTGGTTGATATTACCTGTTTTTTCGATCAATTTGAAAATTGGCAATACCGGCCAACTTCCTAATGTAATGGAGGCTTGCAGTCCGTTTGGCAGCATTCGGGGAATGTTCTCTGTAAATCCACCGCCTGTAATATGAGCCATTCCTTTCACTTCAACCTGTTTTAGTAAGGAAAGGATTGGTTTAACATAAATCTTTGTAGGAGTAAGTAAGACCTCACCTAAGCTTTTTTCAAAGCCTTCTACTTTGTCGTGCAACGAAAACCCGGCATCCTGAAGCAATACCTTTCGTACTAAGGAAAAGCCATTACTATGAACACCACTCGAAGCAATACCGATTAAAATATCCCCTGCTTGCATTTTACTTCCATCAATTATTTTGGATTCCTCAACCACTCCAACCGTAAAACCCGCGATATCATATTCACCGTCTGCATACATCCCCGGCATCTCGGCCGTTTCTCCGCCTATAAGAGCGCAGCCTGCTTGCTCGCAGCCGTCCGCGATTCCCTTTACAATGGACTCCAGCTTCGTAGGGATTACCCTATCACATGCAACATAATCTAAGAAATATAAAGGCTCAGCGCCTTGCACTACAACATCATTGACACACATCGCTACCGCATCAATTCCTATTGTATCATGATGATCCATTTGAAAAGCGAGCTTTAGCTTAGTCCCAACACCATCTGTTCCAGATACAAGCACAGGTTGCTTGTACTCTGCTACATTTAGACGAAATAAGGCGCCAAAACCACCGAGTCCAGTCATCACCTCAGGCCGAAACGTGCGTGTAACGTGTTTTTTCATTCGCTCAACCGCTTCATTTCCAGCAGCGATATCAACACCAGCTTCTTTATATGCTTGACTCATCTGTAATCGCTCCCTTTTAGCATTTCGTGATTGGTAAGGCTTCCTCGAAGTTAACCTCTGTCGGGTATCTACCTGTAAAGCATGCCAAACAATGCCCACGATCCGGTGCGTTATCGGTGTCTACACGCCCGATAGCATCTACCATGCCCCTTGGTGTCATAAAGAGTAAAGAATCCGCTCCAATGTACTGACGAATCTCTTCAACCGATTTATTCGAAGCGATCAGCTCATCAAAGGATGATGTATCAATGCCATAAAAACACGGATTTTTTACTGGTGGAGAACTGATTCGAACATGTACTTCGATAGCTCCCGCGTCTCTTAGCATCTGCACGATACGACTACTTGTCGTTCCTCGCACAATCGAATCATCTATCATGATCACTCGTTTACCTTCTACAACTTTACGAACCACCGAGAGCTTCATGTGCACTCCACGCTCACGCAGTTCTTGAGAAGGCTGAATAAAGGTGCGACCCACATAACGGTTTTTAATAAACCCGATCTCATAGGGAATGCCTGTCGCTTCAGCAAAACCAATCGCCGCTGAAGTGCTGGAGTCGGGTACCCCGATGACCACATCACCTTCTGCTGGGGCTTCATAAGCTAATTGCTTCCCAAGTCGTTTACGAGCCATGTGTACATTAATCCCATCAATGTCACTATCCGGTCGTGCAAAATAAATATATTCAAAAGTACATAATGTACGATTTATTTTCGGTGCAAATCGCTGTGATTGAATACCATGCTGATCGATAATTAATAACTCGCCTGGCTCAATCTCACGCCAATAGGAACCTCCTACGATGTCAAAAGCGCAGGTTTCGGAAGCAACTATAATCGCTTCTCCCAATGTTCCAAGCGACAATGGTCGTAAGCCATTTGGATCAAGCGCAACAATTAATTGATCCTCGTTCATGACCAACAGCGCATAGGCGCCTTTAATCTCCTGCAAGGCTTCCTTAACCGCGGAAGGTAAATCCTGCTTCGATGAACGGGCTATAAGATGCGCAATCACTTCTGTATCGCTGGTTGTTTGAAAAATAGAGCCTTTTTTCTCCAGTTCCTTGCGAATAACTCCTGCATTTACCAAATTTCCATTGTGAGCTACAGCCATGCTACCTTGTGCATAGTTAAAAAATAAAGGTTGGGCATTTTCAATCCTACTTGAGCCTTGTGTCGTATAACGTGTGTGTCCAATAGCTAAATGCCCATGAAACTTTGCTAATTCCCCTTGCCCAAATGCTTCACTTACTAATCCCATTCCGCGATGCTTATACCATTTTTCTCCGTCAGAGGAACAGATTCCGGCGCTCTCCTGACCTCGGTGTTGAAGAGCATGCAGCCCCAAATAAGTAAGCGGGGCTGCCTCCTTGTGATTGTATATTCCAAAAACACCGCACTCTTCATTTAATTTATCCCACATTATTGGATCAAACATGGTATCGCATCCTTCCATGCTGATTTTAGACGAGTAAGTGATGCATTCACGATTTCTTTGCCCTGATGAGTGATAACCAAATGATCTAATCCTGTTGTGCCAAGCACTTGGCAAGCCACTCCCTGCTCTGCTGCTAGTCGTTTCATCTGATTAACATTGTCCTGAGTCGTGCTCACTAGAATACGTGATTGTGACTCACTGAATAGCGCTAGATCAGCTCGCAAGTCGTCAGTTAGTTCAATCGTTGCTCCAATCTCTTTTCCGAAGCAGCTCTCAGCAATAGCGACAGCCAATCCGCCCTCTGCCAAATCGTGAGCCGATTGTATATACCCTGCTCGAATTGCAGACAGCACTACTTTTTGAACATTTGCTTCCTTTTCTAAATCAATTTGTGGAGGGCGACCGGAGATTTTGCCTGCCAGTAGCTTTTGATACTCAGAGCCACCTACTTCTGCGTGAGTTTGACCCAATAATAAAATGACGTCTCCCTCTTGTTTAAAATCCTGAGTTGTAATATGGTCCACGTCTGTAATGAGTCCAACCATTCCGACTACCGGTGTTGGGTAAATGGCCTCACCACTACGTTCGTTATAAAGGGAAACATTCCCACCGATGACAGGGGTGGACAAGGCATTGCAAGCAGCACTCATACCATCCACTGCTTTCTCGAATTGCCAGAAAACCTCTGGTTTTTCTGGATTTCCAAAGTTCAGGCAATCTGTGATAGCTAAGGGCTCAGCCCCGGAACAAACCACGTTTCGTGCCGATTCGGCAACCGCTATTGCTCCACCCACTTCTGGATCAAGGTAAACATATCGCCCGTTACAATCCGTACTCATAGCCAGAGCCTTTCGAGTTCCGCGAATCATGACCACCGCTGCGTCTGAGCCTGGCGTTACAGCAGTTGAGGCGCGAACAATGTGATCATATTGCTCATATACCCATGCTTTATTAGCAATTGTTGGCTGTGCTAGCAATTGGACTAGCGTTTGAGTTAGGTCAGCAGGCATTTCAAAGTCCGTGGAATCTATATTCGCATTCTGCTCGTAATAAGCAGGTACCTTTGATGGCTTATGATAGACAGGCGCATCCTCCGCTAGGCTATCTACTGGTACATTGGCGACAATTTCGCCATGATGAAGTAAGCGCAGCATGCCATCGTCCGTTACGCGTCCGATTTCTGCTGAGTAGAGACCCCATTTCTCAAAAATGGCTGTAACCTCTGACTCTCTTCCCTTTTCTACGACTACCAGCATACGTTCTTGCGATTCGGATAGCATCATTTCATAAGCGCTCATACCTTTTTCACGCTGAGGCACTAGATCTAAATTCATTTCAATTCCGTTCCCTGCTTTCGATGCCATTTCCGCGCTTGAAGAAGTAAGTCCCGCTGCTCCCATATCCTGAATGCCTGTCACTGCACCTGTCTCAATTAACTCCAGACAAGCCTCCAATAGCAATTTTTCCATAAACGGATCGCCAACCTGTACAGCAGGACGTTTTTTCTCTGATTCCTCACTCAGTTCCTCTGAAGCAAAAGTAGCACCATGAATGCCGTCCCGACCAGTGCTGGCTCCGACATATATTACTGGGTTACCAATTCCTTTAGCTACACCCTTTTGAATCTTGTCGTGATCAATTAACCCCACACACATGGCATTTACAAGCGGATTTCCCTCATAGGTAGGATCAAAGCTGATTTCCCCTCCCACGGTAGGTATTCCAATACAATTACCGTAACCAGCAATTCCAGCCACAACATTTTTAAATAAATAGTTGACCCGAGGTGTCTTTAATTCCCCAAAGCGCAGGGAGTTCAGTAACGCTACCGGACGAGCTCCCATCGAGAACACATCGCGGATAATACCACCGACACCAGTTGCTGCTCCCTGATAAGGTTCGATAGCTGAAGGATGATTATGGCTTTCGATCTTAAAAACTACAGCCTGATTATCACCGATATCAACAATTCCTGCTCCTTCACCCGGCCCTTGCAAAACACGGGGCCCTTTGGTTGGAAAACGACGAAGCACTGGTTTGGAGTTTTTATAAGAGCAATGCTCTGACCACATCACGCTGTATAGCCCGATTTCCGTCCAATTTGGCTGCCTGCCCAGCAAGCGAACAACGCTTTGATATTCTTCATCTGTTAAACCTAGTTCACGGTATAGATGTTCTTCTGCAATACGGCTTGCTGATGGTTCCTTATGCGTAAGTTGTGACACCGTTTTTCTCCCTCCAGGCATTCAGAATTGAGGTAAACATGGTACGACCGTCGGCTGATGTCATCCAGCTATGCACAGCACGCTCTGGATGCGGCATCATACCAAGCACATTTCCGCGTTCATTCGTAATCCCTGCGATATCATCCAAGGAGCCATTCGGATTTTCCCCATCGTAACGGAAGACAATCTGCCCGTTTTGTTGCATCCTTCTCAATGTTTCCTCTTCGCAGAAATAGTTGCCCTCTCCATGCGCAATCGGGATTTCAATTCGCTCTCCTTTGGCAAATCCATTGGTAAATGGAGTCTGATTATTTTCTACACGTAAGGTAGATAGTTTACAGCGATAAGTAAGCGATGTATTCCGTAACATAGCTCCCGGCAACAAACCTGTTTCTAATAGAATTTGAAAGCCGTTACAGACTCCCATAATGAATTTACCTTCCTGTGCCGCCCTTACCACTTGCTCCATCACTGGTGAGAAGCGGGCTACTGCACCACAGCGCAAATAGTCACCGTAGGAAAAGCCACCTGGTAAAAGAATGACATCGTAAGCTGATAAATCTGTTTCGGTGTGCCACACGTAGTCAACAGGCACCTGCATGCAATCTTCTACTGCGTTATACATGTCCACATCTGCATTCGAACCGGGAAATACGATAACAGCTACTCTCATCTTATCCCTCCACCAGTTCTACCAGCTCATAGCGGTATTCTTCAATGACAGTGTTAGCTAGTAGCTTTTCACACATCTCTTTCACCTGCTCCTCAGCAGCTTGTCGATCAATTGTATCTAGCGTCAATTCGATATATTTTCCGATGCGGGCATCCTTTACTTGTTGAAATCCTAAGGTATGAAGGGCTCCTTGTATCGCATGCCCTTGAGGGTCTAGTACGCTTTCACGCAAGGTAACATAGATAACAGCTTTACACATGAACTTCTCCTCCTAATCGTTTCAGCATTTCTTGATACGCCTCTTCCACGTTCCCTAAGTTGCGGCGAAAACGATCCTTGTCCAGCTTCTCCAACGTCTCTGCATCCCAGAAGCGACAAGTATCCGGTGAAATTTCATCCGCTAACAATACCTCTCCACCTGAGGTTCGACCGAATTCTAATTTAAAATCAACAACAAGTACGCCTCTTGCCCCCATATATTCCTGTAAAAATTCATTTACTTGCAAAGCCGTTTCTTTTATTACCGCTAGTTCCTGTATTGTGGCAATTTTTAAAATGGCAATATGATCATTATTAATGAGCGGATCTCCTAGTTCATCATTTTTGTAATAAAACTCCACTACTGGTTCATCTAATTGTACGCCCTCAGCCCATCCCAAACGTTTAGCCAAGGACCCGGCAGCAATGTTACGCACAACTACTTCTAACGGGATAATGTCGACCTTTTTAACCAATTGCTCCGTTTCAGATAACAGGCGGATAAAATGATTGGCAATGCCTTTTTCAGTCAACGCCTTAAATAAAATCGCGCTAATCTGATTATTCCATCTGCCTTTATTTATTATTGTCCCTTTCTTTTCGCCATTAAAAGCAGTGGCGTCATCCTTGTAAACCACCCAATACACATCTGGATCTGAAGTAAGATAAACCTGCTTCGCTTTTCCTTCATATAGCTGCTCGCGCTTTTCCAAGAAAAATTCTCCTCCCGCTACAAGCTTTATGCGTGTTTTAGTCAACAAATCACTTTCAACTTGATTAAAACATAAACCAAACAGATAATCAACGAATATTATACAGGATATATTCGACAATTGTTCGTATTTTATACTTTGCACTTCTGCTTAGATTGCCAAAATGCCATTGTGGTACAATATAGACACGATTTATGTTCGGATTTTCTTTCGAACGCGAAACTGTTTTTTAATGAAAAGAGGCGATGGTACCATGTACCCTTTCCAGGTTCAATTTCCCACTCATATCTACTTCGGTGTTGGTGAGCTTGCACGTGTCGGCACAGAAGCGCGTGCATTAGGAACAAAAGCTTTGCTGGCGACAGGCGGACAATCTGCCAAATCAACAGGACTATTAGCAAAGGTAGAACAGCTCCTGCAAGAGGCAAACGTACCGTACCAATTATTTGATCAAGTAGAACCCAATCCACGCACCTCCACAGTAGACCGCGGAGGACAGCTTGCCCGCGAAACAAACTGCGATTTCGTCATCGCACTTGGTGGCGGATCTGTCATGGATGCGGCAAAAGCTATTGCTGCTGTAGCACTATCTGGCCGATCCAGCTATGAATACCTGCGTGGTAATCCCCAAAACACAGCGAAAGAACTGGTTCCCGTAACTGAAGCTCTACCTTTGATGACCATTCCTACTGTGGCAGCAACAGGCTCTGAAGCTAACAATATCACGGTACTAACTCACTGGGAGACCCATGAAAAAAGCTCCTTTTCAGGTCCAGCCCTATTCCCTAAAGTAGCTATCCTTGATCCATCTCTAACCTACACAGTCCCAGCTCGAGTTACAGCCGAGTCTTCTGCAGATATCTTTTCGCATTTATTTGAAGAGTATTTGGTTGGCCCTAATGACGCTCATGTACAAGATGGCGTCACAGAAGCATTGATTCGTTTGGTCGTTGAGTTTTCTACAGTTGCTATGGCTGAGCCTGATAACGAAGAAGCTCGCTCCACCTTATTGTGGGCAAGCACACTGGGCATTTCTCCATTTGCCCGAGCAGGTCGAAATGCAGGGTATCCACTACACAAGATCGAACATCCTTTAAGCGGACATTTCGATATGTCGCATGGACGTGGACTTGCTATCCTATCTCTGCCATATTTCGAACAGTTTGTAGCAATAGATCGTCCTGAAAGACTCGCACGTTTAGGACGCGAATGCTTCCGGGTAAAGGCTGAATCTGATCAGGACGCAGCACAGGCTGCCATTCAGGCGATTGCTCATTGGTATCAGCAGATGGGGATTACTCAACGCCTGTCCGACTTTGGTATTTCACACGACGATTTGCCAGTGCTGGCCCGAGAAGCAATTCGCACTGGTGGAGGAGTTGACCACATTCCAAGTACAAGAGCGTTATCAACCGATGACGTCCTTCGCATCTATGAAGCTAGCTTCTAGGAAGGGATCATCTTTGATGATATATTCATGTTGTACATATTACAAAAAGAGGTGTTAAAGCATGGATTCACGCATCAATGAACTTGCAAGCCGATTAATACGTTACTCTCTGAATTTACAAAAAGGGGAAAAGGTGCTAATCGAAAATATTGGACTCCAACCAGCATTGGTTAAAGCGCTGGTACGTGAAGCTTTTGCAGTAGGAGCCCTTCCAGTAGTTACCGTAAAGGATCAGGAAATTATGCGTTCCTTGATTATGGGCTCAAGCGAAGAGCATATGGCTCTTTTTGCCAAGCATGAATTAGCGCGCATGGAAGATATGGATGCGTATATCGGGGTACGTGCCTTTGAAAATGTAAATGAGTACTCTGATATTCCAGAAGAGAAAATGGGACTTTATTCTCGAATTTATTACAGCACCGTTCATTTGAAGGAACGCGTTCCAAATAAACGCTGGGTCGTACTTCGTTATCCAAACAAAGCCATGGCCCAAGCCGCTAACATGAGCTTGGAAGGCTTTGAAGATTTTTACTTCTCTGTATGCAATCTAGATTATGCGAAAATGTCCAAAGCAATGGACCCCTTAGTGGAATTAATGAACAAAACAGACCGTGTACGTATTGTAGGCCCAGACACTGATCTACGATTCTCTATTAAAGGAATACCAACTATCAAATGCGATGGCAAAGCAAATATTCCAGATGGCGAATGCTATACCTCTCCTGTGCGTAATTCCGTAGAAGGTACTGTCTATTACAATGCAAAAACCAATTATCATAGTACGACCTTTACAGACGTGAAGCTTACGTTTAAAGAAGGCAAAATCGTAGAAGCTACCAGCAGTAATACAGCATTGCTAAATACAATTTTAGATACAGATGAAGGTGCCCGCTACATTGGGGAGTTTGCAATCGGATTTAACCCGCACATCCTACAGCCAATGGGCGACATCTTATTCGATGAAAAGATCGCGGGAAGCTTCCACTTTACACCTGGTAATGCCTACGATATTGCTGACAACGGTAACCGCTCCTCTATCCACTGGGATTTGGTACAAATCCAACGCCCTGAGTATGGTGGGGGAGAAATCTGGTTTGATGACGTGTTAATTCGTAAGGATGGCATCTTCGTCTTGCCTGAACTACAAGGCTTGAATCCTGAGAATTTAGTGTAAAAGGAATCGATGTAAAGGACTCATCTTCCTAAAAAAGAGAAAAGGAAATAGGCTTTTCATGAACTCGAAATGAGCTTCTGAAAAGCCTACTTTTGCTGTTATTGATCTTACAAAGAACGATTACTTACTCTCAATCAATCCCAAACGGGCAAAAATAGTGTCCACATGCTTCAAATGATAACGATAGTCAAAGCATGCCTCCAGCTCTTCTGCGGTCAGCATTTCCTTCACCGTTTCATCCTCACTGATAATTTCTTTAAACGAACGCTGCTCCTCCCAAGCTTGCATCGCACGTGGTTGTACAGTGTCGTAAGCTTTTTCGCGGCTCAAGCCCTTATCAATTAATTTAAGCAATACCTGCTGTGAATAAATTAATCCAAATGTACGATCCATGTTGCGTTTCATATTTTCAGGGAACACCGTTAGGTTCTTCACGATGTTCATAAAGCGACGTAGCATATAGTTAAGCAATTGTGTTGCATCTGGTAAAATAACACGTTCAACAGAAGAATGAGAAATATCACGCTCATGCCATAGCGGCACATTCTCATAAGCAGACAGCATATGGCCGCGGATAACGCGAGAAAGTCCAGAGATGTTCTCAGAGCCTATTGGGTTTCGCTTATGTGGCATTGCTGAAGAACCCTTTTGTCCTTTTGCAAACGCTTCTTCCACTTCACGAATCTCACTCTTTTGCAAGCCTCTGATTTCTGTAGCAAATTTATCTAAAGAAGTAGCGATCAATGCGAGCGTAGCCATATACTCTGCATGACGATCACGCTGCAGGGTTTGGGTTGAGATAGAAGCTGCTGTCAGACCAAGCTTCTTACATACATGCTGCTCTACATATGGATCAATGTTCGCATACGTGCCAACTGCCCCTGACATTTTGCCCGCTTCCACTTCTACACGTGCAGAACGGAATCTTGCCAAATTACGCTTCATTTCTTCATACCATAGTGCTATTTTTAGCCCAAAGGTAGTTGGCTCGGCATGAACTCCATGTGTACGCCCCATCATAACTGTATCTTTGTGTTCAATCGCTTTCTGTTTTAAAATTTCCAGAAAGTCCACAATATCCTTTTCAATAATTTCGTTAGCTTGGCGAATCAGATAACCAAGCGCCGTATCTACTACATCGGTAGAGGTTAGGCCATAGTGAACCCATTTTTTTTCATCGCCCTCCATCGTTTCCGAAACAGCACGAGTAAAGGCTACGACGTCATGGCGTGTCTCTTGTTCGATTTCATAAATACGGTTTACATCAAAACTAGCGTTCTTCCAGAGCTTTTCAACGTCCTCTTTTGGAATAATCCCTAACTCCGCCCATGCTTCACACGCCAAAATCTCTACTTCCAGCCATGCCTTATACTTATTTTCTTCTGTCCAGATAGCGCGCATTTCTGGTCTTGAATAGCGTTCAATCATTTGTTCATTCCTCCGTTTATGACCATATTCCAAGTTTTTCAGCCTGTTGCAGTGCTACATCTACCGATTCGGCTACAAGATTTATATGACCCATTTTTCGCTTTTCTTTGGCCTCTTGTTTTCCGTACAAATGCAATTTTGCTTTCTTGGGCAGTTGATCTATTTTTTTGAGTAAAGGTGCTACATGCTCACCTAAAATATTAACCATAACGACCGGACTAAGCAACTTCGTGGAGCCAA
Organism: Brevibacillus sp. SKDU10; assembly: GCF_001645205.1. Taxonomy (NCBI): domain Bacteria; kingdom Bacillati; phylum Bacillota; class Bacilli; order Caryophanales; family Paenibacillaceae; genus Brevibacillus; species Brevibacillus sp. SKDU10. Next base: position 68,767 of record NZ_LSSO01000134.1, read on the forward strand.
GTGGCAAGTTACTGATAGCTCGAATATGCTGCTCAAATTGCGAGGTCAAACAGGCGTCCATTGTATAATGACCTGAATTGTGGGGACGCGGAGCCATCTCGTTTATATAAAGCTCCCCCTCCTTTGTAAGAAACATCTCGACTGCAAGCAACCCAACCATCTCCAGCTTTTCTGCCAACTCTATGGCTATTTGCTCAGCCTGCTGTTGAATTTTTATATCAATCCGAGCGGGGACTATACTCTGATGCAAAATGTTATCTCGGTGAATATTTTCGGCTGTAGGAAAGACTGCTACTTCCCCTGATGAATTACGAGCTACGATTACAGATAGCTCCTTCATAAAAGGGACAAATTTTTCAACGATCAGTTCTGTGTTAGCTTTTGCAAGGCACGAAAAAGCTTCTTCTATTTCTTCCAAAGAGCGTAATACCCACTGCCCCTTACCGTCATAGCCTCCTGTAGCTGTCTTCATAACAGCAGGCAAGCCCAGCTCTGCAACAGCCTCTCTCACGTCCTCTGCTGAAGCGACGATTCGAAAAGGCGCTACAGGCAAACCATAGGCTTGAATCGTAGTCTTCTCCTTAACGCGGTGTTGTGTAATGCCCAATAGCTTACTTCCCTGCGGCACAAAAGCTTCCTCTTCTAAAATGGCTGCAACACCAGCATCCACGTTCTCAAATTCATAGGTAATCACATCACTGAGCTGGGCTAATTTTCGCGCCGCTAGCTGATCATCATATCCTGCGACGATTTGCTGATCGCTTACCTGACCACATGGTGAATCCTCTGTAGGATCTAGCACTACAAACCGATACCCCATTGCTCTGCCAGCGAGTGTAATCATTCTTCCTAGCTGTCCTCCGCCTAATAAGCCAATGGTGCTGCCCGGTTTGATTTGCTTCTGTTTATTCATGAGGCAACTCGCTCGCTTCCATCACCTTTTTTTGGATAGCTTCTCTTCGTTCGGTTAAACGTCGACTTATCTCCTCGTCATTCATCCCGATCATTTGAGCTGCTAACAAACCAGCATTTATAGCCCCAGCCTTACCAATCGCTACGGTAGCAACCGGAACGCCACCCGGCATTTGCACGATCGACAATAAAGAATCTAATCCGTTTAAAGCGGCTGATTTCACTGGTACACCGATGACAGGAAGAATGGTCTTTGCCGCTACCATTCCCGGAAGATGAGCAGCTCCACCGGCTCCAGCAATAATTACCTTCAGACCTCTTTCTTTAGCAGTCTCTGCATACGTAAACATAAGATCAGGCGTACGATGAGCAGAAACTACCTGCTTTTCATAGGGAATCTGCATCTCCTCTAGTATGTGGCAAGCTTCCTTCATTGTTTCCCAATCAGAAACACTTCCCATAATGACTCCAACAATCGGTGTAACCACGCCGCTTCCCCCTTGACCTTCCATTTTTCATTTTACGTATTTAAGATCATTTCACGTTCAGTTTAACAAAAAAAATTATAAAACGTCAACAAAACACGAACATTTTAGTTTTATATCGAAATTTCATTCTCATTTATTCAATTCCTTATCCCAAAAAGAAAAAGCCTTCCGATCTGACTCAAATGAAGACAGTTCAAGAAGACTTTTTCATGGTGATAATCTAGTGATATTCCAAAATCAAATATTGTAAATATCAAAGCTAGTAGCTTTTGATAAAACAACCTATTCACGGAACCAAATAAAGTAAACCAGGAAGATGACAAATAGTACATACATCGCCGGGTGGACTTCACGTGCTTGGCCTTTACATGCTTTCGTCACTGGATAGAAAATGAATCCACAAGCAATACCTGCTGCGATACTAGAAGATAAAGGCATCATCAGCATGGTAAGGAAGGCCGGTAATGCTTCTTCTAGCTTATCCCACTCAATATTGCGTAGGCTACTAGCCATCAGCACACCTACAATAATCAGGGCAGGTGCTGTAACAGCAGGGGTAATAACAGACAGCAATGGAAAGAAGAACAGAGACAGCAGGAACATAAATCCGATGACTACTGCCGTAAAGCCAGTTCTACCTCCTGCGGCAACACCAGCTGTAGATTCAATATAGCTTGTTGTTGTAGAGGTCCCTAACAGCGCGCCTGCCATTCCAGCAACAGCATCAGAAGCAAGTGCCGACCCAGGACGCTCCAGCTTTCCATCCTTCAAAAGCCCTGCCTGATTGCAAACGCCTAGCAACGTACCAGTTGTATCAAAGAAATCAACGAATAAAAATGTGAACACAACAATGAACATGCCTTGAGAAAAAATAACACTCGGATCTAATAAATATGGTAAGGCAACACCAAGTGTCGGAGCTAAGCTAGGAGGAGCCGATACGACTTGGGAAGGAAGCTCTACCACTCCAAAAACCATGCCGGCAATCGCTGTGATCAACATTCCAAGGAATACTCCGGCGTGAATACGTCTTGCTAATAAAACCCCCGTAACCAGTAGTCCAAAGACTGCTAGCAGCGCATTTTTCACTGCTAGAATTTGAGTAGCATCCATTCCTTCTTTAAAGCTCAAATGTCCCATTGTGACTAAGGTAGCTGGTGAATCTATAATAATACCTGCATTTTTTAGCCCCATAAAAGCAATAAACAAGCCAATACCTGCTGTTGTAGCATTCTTGAGGTTCTGCGGAATGGCATCAATAATTTGCGAACGAATGCCTGTTAAGGACAGGATGAGAAACAAAGTACAAGAAACAAAAACACCAGCCAAGGCTTGTTGCCAAGGAATTTGCATAGTTAGAACTGCTGTAAAAGCAAAGAACGCATTTAAACCCATACCCGGTGCTTGACCGATCGGCAATTTACCGACAATCCCCATAATAAGTGTACCAATAGCCGCAGCAAGTGCTGTAGCAGTAAACACCGCATCATGCGGAGGGAATTTTGCTTGTAGCTCCGGCGGCAAACCTGCCCCGCTTAAAATGTTTGGATTTACGGCTAAAATATATGCCATTGCCAAAAAGGTTGTTAAACCAGCAATTATCTCTCGACGATATGTGGTGCCATGTCGATCAAACTCAAAATACTTACGCACCCTTTGTCCCTCCTAATAGTAACCTCTTTAAGTCATATTGCTAAAAAGACAGGTTTCGTTCGAATAATGACGCATAACATTCGGCAATAAATAAAAAACGTGCGATAATTCCTGCTAAACAAGTCGTTATAAGTCGAAAATCCGAACAAAAACTCGAACTTCTGTCTTACAACGAAAGTTTAACAAGAACATCGCACGCTGTCAACATAAAACACGAACGTTCATGTTAATTTAATATGAATTATACGTATTTACTATTCCCACTCGATAGTTGCAGGTGGTTTAGATGTAACATCGTACACAATACGGTTTACGTTGTCCACTTCGTTAACAATACGTACAGAAATTTTCTCTAGTATATCCCATGGAATGCGAGCCCAGTCTGCTGTCATACCATCAATAGATGTTACCGCACGAATCCCTACTGTATAAGAGTACGTACGTGCATCACCCATTACCCCTACACTCTTCATGTCAGGCAATGCAGTGAAGTATTGCCAAATCTCACGGTCCAAACCAGCTTTTTGAATTTCTTCACGCAGGATGGCATCAGATTCACGAACAATTTCTAATTTCTCTTCAGTAATTTCGCCTAAAACACGAATACCTAGTCCAGGACCTGGGAAAGGCTGTCTCCATACGATTGCATCAGGAAGGCCTAGCTCTGAACCTAATTTACGTACTTCATCCTTGAATAGCGTGTCCAAAGGCTCGATTAGCTTAAACTTCATGTCCTCTGGCAAGCCGCCTACATTGTGGTGAGATTTAATCGTTTGAGCAGTAGCTGTCCCACTCTCAACAATGTCCGTGTACAATGTACCCTGAGCTAGGAAGTCCATATCCGTAAGCTTAGCTGCCTCTTCATCAAATACATAGATGAATTCGTTACCGATGATCTTACGTTTTTGCTCTGGGTCAGTTACACCTTTTAATTTGGTTAAGAAGCGTTCGCGAGCATCAATTTTGATTACTTTCATATCAAATTTGCCTACAAACGTATCCATTACGCTTTCCGCTTCACCTTTACGCAACAATCCATGATCAACAAACATGCAAGTTAGCTGATCACCGATCGCACGATGAATAAGAGCCGCAACTACAGAAGAATCTACTCCGCCGCTCAAAGCACACAATACGTTTTTATTTCCAACGGTTTCGCGAATATCTTTGATTTTGTCTTCAATAAATGTCGTCATGCTCCAGTCGCCCGTACACTTACAAATATTGAATAGGAAGTTGCTTACAAATTCATGTCCTTTTACGGTATGGCGAACTTCTGGGTGGAATTGTACACCATATAGGTTACGCTCTGGATGACTGATAGCAGCAATCGGGCAAGAGTCGCTCACTGCGTCGATAACGAAGCCTTCTGGCAATTCTACTACTTTATCTGTGTGGCTCATCCATACAACCTCAGAAGGTTCCCAGTTGCTGTATAGACCATGTTTGTTTTCAAGACGTATTTCTGCTTTTCCGTATTCACGTTTACCGGCACGTTCTACTTTGCCCTTCAATGTTTGGGACATTAATTGCATTCCATAGCAAATACCCAAGATAGGTACACCTAAGTCAAAAATTGCTGGATCAATTTGTGGTGCTCCTTCTTCGTATACACTAGCCGGTCCTCCAGAGAAAATAATCCCTTTTGGGCTAAGCTCCTTAATTTTTTCCACTGGTGTATTGAAAGGCAACAACTCACTGTATACGCCTAAATCACGTACACGTCTTGCGATCAATTGGTTATATTGCCCCCCAAAGTCTATTACTACCACTAATTCCAACGGCTTTTCCACGGAAAGATCCTCCCTTAACCTTGTATACTTGTGCACTCAGTAGACATGTCCAAAACGTTCTTGAAGATATTATCTCCCTTTCTCTTTTTTGGTATGAAGAAAAAAATTTCTCCCGTTCCATCAAAAAGACAGGCCACCCACCCGTAGATGAAATCGTCTGACATCTTCTAAGGGCAAATGTCCCTGTCTTTAACGTTGTCATTCAAAAAAGAGGCAGTGCCGTTTCTCCTGCTTACTGCTACCAAAGTATCATATTGTCAAAAATTCTAGCAGATGATGGGGAAATGATCAAGGTTTCATTTGGCGCAATAAACGTTCAATGGTCTGCTGCCACAACGATCTCGTTTTCCCTTCCATTTCCTTCAAGCCATACAACATTTTTTCATAAATGGTTGTTAAATAAAGTAAATCCTGACGCTCATCTCCACTAATTTGGAGACGATTCACATACTCGCGCAGCGTTTCACCTGAATAACGCGGGGAAACCATTTTTTCAAATATCGTTAACACTAACGTAAATCTACGTGGAAAATCATCCTGAGCGTATTGTGTCATTTTCCGCTGCAGCCACCATAAATACATCTCCTGACGTTTTTTCCACAGAATCCATACACCGACTGCTACCAAAATACCAATTCCCCATAGCCAGCCCCATGAGAATCCGGTACTTGTTTTCACTACAGGCTTGTCTGCTTCTTCCATTCGATCTAATTGTTTAGGCTTATTCGCTTCTTTTTCCTCTGTAGAAGCAGGAGTATTGATCCCATTGGATTCATTAGCAAGGCGGTCATAATTTACTTGCAGTGGAGATGTAAAAGAAGCTGTTGCCTCAAACGGTATCCAGCCGCTGCCTGGGAAGTAAACCTCAACCCAGGAGTGTGCATCTCTATTTCTCACTTCAATCGTCATATTATTGTTCGCATCACGACTAATCTCCTGACCGGGAGCAAACCCTTTTACCCAACGTGCAGGTATATCAATAGAGCGAAGCATGACCACCATCGAAGTTGAAAAATGATCGCAGTAGCCTCTCATGGTTTCAAATAGAAATTGATCTACAAAGTCTTGTCCTTCCTTAGGCATTGGTACATCTTTCGTTTCATAGCGATATCTGCCTGGAGAGCGCAAATAATTCTCTATTGCTCTCGCTTTGTCGTACGGATTGTTTGATGCTTCCGTAATTTTTTCAGCTAGCTGCTTGATCCGATCTGGAAGACTGTTAGGCAATTGCAGGTAACGTTCTTCTATATCTTTCGGATAATTGGTCCCCGCCGCAATGATTTTCTTTTCACTAATCACTGGAATCTCGGCTTGCAGCTGATAATGGTCCATATACTGCTGAACAGGTGTAGGGATCAAAGTGCTATCGTCTCTTTCAACAAACAGGCGACTATTTGAATCCTTTTGCATAGCTCCATTAAAGGTAAGAATCCCCTGAGAAATCGTATCATAGGTTAATGCTGTATTTTCTGGGTTTAACTCTTCAATGCCTTTAAGCTGTCCTGGATAAAAAATGGCCGGTAGCTGTTCTCCCTCCGCCTGCACAACAGCCATGACCTTTTTGGTTTCCAATCCGGAAAAAAGCGTGTCATTCCAAATATAGTTTTTAGGATGTACAATGGACTCCAATTGTTTATCGCTTTTTATCCAGCCTTTGCCGGTATATACATCCTTAGCATCCCCGCGCAAGTAATATTTATCATTTGTGGTAATTGTAAATACCTTAGTATCATCCTGCTGAAAGGGACCTCCCAGCGTCTTATCATTGGTGTCATATCCCACTCTGCGGATCACTTCGCTCTGACCAGTTGCAGATTTTCCTTGCAGAAAACCGATCGGGTCAGGCCAATTAGGCTCTGCCTTTGGGGACGCGTATCCTACACCTATTGCTAATGAAACGATCATTAATGGAACTACAAGCGTTTTCCAGATTGCAGATTGCGTTCCTCGATAGATAAATCCCTTCTGAATAGCTGATAAATGCAGGGTCGTAATTAGCATAAAGCCAATCAGCAACGTCCGCATAATCGCCCCACTACCATTAAAAGGCATGAAGGTATCTAATACAGCAAGGTACGAAATGGTGATAAATACAAACCATAAGCCTTGTCTTTGCTCTAGCACTAAGTAATTAAGCAGGGACACCAATACTAAAATCATGCCCGAAAACAGCAGATTTCTTGAAATGATACTCATATTTGCCCACTCTTGATTAACTATCTTGGTAAAGTCTTCACTTACTGCTTGCAATGTTTGCAAAATCCACTCCGGATTAAAAAATGAAATTTCCACAAAAGCGGCATGGAAGATGACAAGAGCGCCGATGATTTTAATCAATAAACCCAGCCAGTGACTCCGGAAGGTTATATCTACTAAAATGATTCCTGCAACCAGATAGAGAAAGCTACTGATGCTCCCTGTATCTGAAAGGGAGGGTAGCGGTAACAGCCATTCACGTAACAATAAAAACAAAAATAAGGCAGATAGCCATTCTAGCGCTTTTTTTTGCTTTAAAAAGGATGCTCCTAACATCTTAGGCACCCCCTATCTGTTTTAGCTCTTCATATGCATCCACATGAACTGGTGTACACATTACTTTCACAGATCTTAATCGCTTTAATGCTTCGTTTTCCTCCACAGTTGGAATCACATGATCGTGTACCCAGAACAATTGAATGTTACGTCCAGACCTAGCTAAATTGCCCACTTGCAGCACGAGGTCTTTTGTCAATGCAGAGGTAATCATCACTAGAGTATATCCTTTGGGAAATTCCATTGCTTCCCTCCCGATCACTCTCGCAAAAGAATCTTCGCCATCCGAATGAACCCTGGCTAGCTGATCAAATACCCGAAAAAAATGCTGCTGTGAAATAGCTGACGGTATAACAATTCGCTCTTTTCCGCGTGCTACAAAACCATACGAATGCATATTAATGCTTGAATAGTAAATGAGACTGGCGGTCAGCTTTACACTGGTTTCAAAAATATGATGATGAATTTGAGTTGATGCAGGCTCCTGTACGTCCAGAAAGAAAATTAACTGATTCATAGCCTGATGTTCAAATTCCTTCGTTTTAAGCCCGTGGCCCCTAGCAGATGCCCTCCAATGAATCTGGCTTAACCGATCCCCTCTCTGGTACTCTCGGACGCCTCTGACAGCCGCTACATCATCTGAACGCAGGTGTGCTACATGTATATTGCCACTAATACGCCCGTCTCCTGCGGACCAATGGCTAATTTGCTTATAGCTAGGATAAACCAAAAAATCATTAAAAAGCTCTATTTTCTTCTGGCGATGTAAAAAACCAAAAAAGTCGCCACCGACCAGAATGCATTCTTTCATTTGGTAATGTCCACGCGGGATTGCTGGAATTAAATAATGAATGACCTGTTCTCTTTTGAATCCCGGAAAAATTACTTGTTGATGCGGTTCAAAGTAACCCGATAATTTATCAGGAAGAGGTTCGACAATCAAGTTCCAGCCAAGCGGAAACCAAAATCGTCTGCGGAAGGTTAGTGTAACCATAACATCATCGCCTTCCTTTAGTCTTTGGCGATTCACCTCTCGCGTAACCTCCAAGGTTGCAAACATCAACAAGTATGTTAATCCTTCATAAATTCCAAGTATACAAGCGCTGTAAAATAAAAACCAACTGACAAAACCACCTTGGAATTGTGCATATACATAACAAATCAGCACTAATAGCGCCAATAAGGCTTTGTTGTACTTTCTCTGTTTCATTTAGACACCGTCCTCTCAATGTACAGGGACTCGTGTCTCCTGTAACAACCGGCTGATGAAGCGCTCCGGTGTTTCCCCGTCCATTCGTGCCTCTGGCTTCAAAATTAGGCGATGTCTAAAGATAGGAGGTACTAGCTCCTTTACATCGTCTGGGATAACGTAATCACGTCCTTGGATAAAAGCATAAGCTTGGGCAGCCCGGCATAGAGCCAATGTTCCACGAGGGCTAATTCCTAAGTAGACGTTTGGATTGCTCCTTGTTTTCTGAGAAAGCCTTACCATATACTCTTTCACTGAGTCTGTTACTTTGATTTGAGTAATCATCGCTTGTAATTGAACGATTTCTTGTACACTAATAACAGCCTTCAAGCTCTCTATAGGATGAACAGCTCCCATACGAGTTAGAATGGCCATTTCTTCTTTTTCTGTTGGATACCCAAGCTGCAGTTGCAACAAAAAACGATCTAGCTGTGCTTCTGGAAGCGGAAATGTTCCTTCGTACTCAAGAGGGTTCTGTGTCGCCATAACAAAAAATGGCTGATTTAACTCATAGGTATTGCCATCAATCGTGACAGAGTGCTCCTCCATCGCCTCTAATAGGGCAGATTGCGTTTTTGGTGAGGTGCGGTTAATTTCATCAGCAAGCACCACATTTGCAAACAGAGGCCCTTTACGGAATTCAAACTCCATTGTTTTTTGATTGTAAATGGATACGCCCGTTACATCAGTAGGAAGGAGATCTGGAGTAAATTGAATCCGTTTAAATTCTCCACCAATCGATTTAGCTAACGCACGTACAAACATTGTTTTTCCTACACCAGGTACATCCTCTAGTAAAACATGACCTTTTGCCAATAAAGCAACCAAGCCAAGTTCTATCATTTTTCTTTTACCGATAAGGACTTTTTCAATATTCAGTATTAGATCTTCTATAGAGTGATGGGGACGATCCATCTGGATCATACTCATATTTACAACCCCTTTTTGATTACATTGTCATATTTCGATTTATTATTTGGATGTTTCATGTAATGATTGTTTTCCTTCTACCAACTTACTGGAAGATATATGGAAGAACAAGTGTTAAGTTTTAGTAAATACTCTTTGAATTATAAACTTCATTAGATTCTATTGCATAAAACATTCGGCTTTTACCTTGTCATTTCCTGCGCCGTGTATCATCTTCAGTTAGCCAAAGAAATCTATTACAATAGAGTAGCTTTAGCCACGCCTTCTATTATAGAAAAACAAAGCTGTGTAGTTCCATTGTTAATGGATCACTATTAACGTAACGTGCACCTTATAGTAGAAAAAAGCTTCATCAACAATGCTGACGAAGCTTTTATGGTTTGTAGTAATTGATTGTTATAGGTAGCTCTTTATATGACGTTTTTTAAATGGTTTACGTGACAATAAATGATATAAACAAAAAAAGCCTGCAATATTTGCGGCTTTCTACTTTAAATGTGTGGTGCGGGTGGAGGGACTTGAACCCCCACGGTCGCCCGCCAGAACCTAAATCTGGTGCGTCTGCCAATTCCGCCACACCCGCATATGAAACTGGTGAGCCATGAAGGACTCGAACCTTCGACCCTCTGATTAAAAGTCAGATGCTCTACCAACTGAGCTAATGGCTCATAATGGCTGGGGTACCAGGATTTGAACCTGGGAATGACGGAGTCAAAGTCCGTTGCCTTACCGCTTGGCTATACCCCACCAAAATGGTGCCGGCGATAGGACTTGAACCCACAACCCCCTGATTACAAGTCAGGTGCTCTACCAATTGAGCTACACCGGCATTATTTACAATGGTGGCTCGGGACGGAATCGAACCGCCGACACGAGGATTTTCAGTCCTCTGCTCTACCGACTGAGCTACCGAGCCTTATTATTTCTATAATAATAATTCCTATACACAATAGAAATCTTATTCCACCAATTGAATAAATGGCGGAGCTGACGGGACTCGAACCCGCGACCTCCGGTGTGACAGACCGGCGTGAACTCCAACTTCACCACAGCTCCAAGATTTTGGTTGCGGGGACAGGATTTGAACCTGCGACCTTCGGGTTATGAGCCCGACGAGCTACCGAGCTGCTCCACCCCGCGATAATATGAAGAATAAATGGTGGAGGATGACGGGATCGAACCGCCGACCCTCTGCTTGTAAGGCAGATGCTCTCCCAGCTGAGCTAATCCTCCAGATAAATGGTGACCCGTAGGGGATTCGAACCCCTGTATGACAGCGTGAAAGGCTGCTGTGTTAAACCGCTTCACCAACGGGCCAAGATAATTTTTCTCTTAATGGTGCGGTCGGCGAGACTCGAACTCGCACGGGTCGCCCCGCCACCCCCTCAAGATGGTGTGTCTGCCAATTCCACCACGACCGCAGGAGTTATAAAGAACTGGTAGCGGCGGAGGGGGTCGAACCCCCGACCTTTCGGGTATGAACCGAACGCTCTAGCCAGCTGAGCTACACCGCCACGATCTAGAGAAAACAATATGGCGGAGAGTGAGGGATTCGAACCCTCGCTACGCTTACGCATACTAACGGTTTAGCAAACCGTCCCCTTCGGCCTCTTGGGTAACTCTCCTTATATGGCTCCTCAGGACGGACTCGAACCGCCAGCCTACCGGTTAACAGCCGGTTGCTCCACCATTGAGCTACTGAGGAACAATGTGAAAGAATTGTTCTTTCAAAACT